>NZ_JBXWRY010000012.1:0-88241 GCF_059613135.1 Ruegeria sp. BHSB196 | reverse complement strand
GGTCAGGACATGGGCCTGAAACTCTGTGGTATGCACATGATGGACAGTTGCCGCATCGAAAAGGCGTTCCGCCACTTCGGGCATGACATCACATGCGAGGACAACGTGATCGACGCGGGGCTTGGCTTTGCGGTGGATCTGTCCAAGCCTGACTTCATCGGCAAGGCCGCCGTTGCCAAGCGCAAGGAAAGCGGACCGGAATACCGCATGGTTCAGTTCAGATTGTCTGATCCCGAGCCTCTGCTGTTCCACAATGAACCGATCATACGGGATGGCGAATATGTGGGCTATCTCAGCTCCGGCAACTACGGGCACCACCTCGGCGCAGCCATCGGTATGGGATATGTTCCGTGCCAAGGCCAAACGGCGGCGGATGTCCTGGGTTCGACCTATGAGATCGACGTCTGTGGCACGAAGGTCAGGGCCGAAGCATCCCTGAAGCCGATGTACGATCCTTCGTCCGAGCGTGTCAGGGCTTGAGTCCCCGAAACGGGTAGGCTCAGGCCCGGCGTTGAACGCAAAAGCCGACGCAAGCGCCGGCTTTCAAACCGACGATGTGCCGGTGCCTACATCAGGTCGTTCTCGACGTCTTCGGCAGAGATTCCCAGCGCGTCGAGGCCATTCTCAAGATGGTCGGACAGATGCGGGGTGCCGATCAGATAGTCGGCGCATGGGGTCGAGGCTTCGGCCCGTGCGGTGGCGATGGCCTCCTGCAGGTCTTCGGCAAAGAAGCTTTCCCGACCGATCCACATGATCGCGACGAGTTCGGCCTGTTCGTCCTCGCTCATCCTGTCGATGAAAGCGCGCAACTCGCCTTCGGCGCGTTCCAGTTCCCGGCCCATCAGGGCCACCTGCGCCACCTTCCGCGGTGAAATCTCAAGCATCTCCCAAACTCCTCTGTCCGCTCATTCAAGCCCATCACAATCAGGCCCGCGGCCAAGCGTCCTTGATCTTAAGCAAACAAGCGGTAGTAGAGCCAGTCCGGCAATACCTGCGAAGCACGGAACAGCCAGGAAAAGCCGGTCGGGAAGTTGCACTTGAATCGGTGCGAGTTCATATGCGCGAACATCCTTCGCGCAGCGTCTTCGGGTTCCATGATGAAAGGCATGTCGAAATCGTTCTTCTCGGTCAGCCGGGTCCGAATGAACCCCGGATTGACCAACTGAACATCGACCCCGCTGTGTCTGAGATCGGCATGCATACACTCGGCCAGAGACATGCAGCCGGCCTTGGATGCGGCATAGCCGATGGCGCCGGGCAATCCCCGGAACCCCGACAGCGATCCGGTGATCACGACATGTCCCGAATTTCGCGAGACCATGCCGGGTACACAGGCGCCAAGCACCCGAACGAGGCCGGTGAAGTTGACATCCGCCATGGCGGTGGCCTGCGCTTGGTTCCAGTCCTGCGCCAGGAGCGGCCAATATAGCCCGGCCAGGTACACAACCCCGTCAACCTCTCCCAACTCCCGGCCCGCGACCCTCACGCTTTCATCGTCGGCCACGTCCATCGGCAAAACGGTGCACGGCCCCGGAAGGTTCTTTGCAACGTCTTTCAGTCTGGATTCAGATCGAGCGGACAGTATCAGATGCGCACCGGCCGGACTCATTACCCGTGCGAGCGCGGCCCCCAGCCCCTCGCTTGCTCCGACCAGCCAGTAGCGTTTGCCCGCCCATTGCCTCATGCCGCCCGATGGTCCCGTTTGGTCGGGCGCATCACGGCGACGAGTTCGGCGACCTTGATCCCGAACTTGCGGAACTGCGAGCGGTTCATGATGACATTTCCGGGCGTCAGATACATCCAGTCCACCACGTCGAGCACATGGCTGCCGGCGCTTTCCGGCAGACGAATCCGATACTTCAGCTGCACTGCCGAACCCATCTGCTGGCCACGGCCCGTACCGATGACATCGCTCGCATCGGCCTCGATTCGCCCGTCATTGCCGAGTTTCAGGTGCCATTTGCGGTCCTGCGTGTTACCGGTGTCATAGATGAAATGTTCGGTCATGGTGCCGACATTTCCGCGCCATTCGGCATGGAAGTCGCCTGAAAACCGCGAGGAAACCCGCCCGACCGGGCCGTAAATCACGCCTTCGCAGGAAATCGGGCCATTCAGGTGTGTACGCAGGTCGAACTGCGGTTGGGAACCGGCATAGTGCTCGGGTTTTTGACCGGAGAATCCTAGAAAACGCTGCGCGGTCATGCCCGCGCCCAAGACGGTGGCGCCGCCGAACAGTGCAAATACAAGTGGGTCCATGGGTCAGATTTCCTTCAGATCGGTTGTCGCCAGCAGGACAAGGGCGACGGCTTTCAGGACGCATGGCAACGCGGCATAGAACAGCGTCAAGAGCGCCAGCGCCTGAGGTGGGTTTTGGGTTCCGGCGGCAAACCCTGCCGCGTCCAGCGCGGGCAGAAGTATCGCCGCCGCAACGGCGAGGGTGAGTTTCGACATGAACGACCACAACCCGAATCCTTCGGATGCGGACGGGTTGATGCGGGCCATACGGGCAGCGAACAAGGCAGGCAAAAGGGTCATGTCAGCGCCCAAGGCCGCGCCGGAGGCCATGCAGATCAAGGCAAATGGCACCACGTCGCCATCGCCCAAACCAAGCGCCCATGCGAAGGCAGAGATCGACATCACCATTGCGATGATCAGGACACGTTTCGTTCCATGGCGTTCGGCCAGCTTGCTCCAGACCGGTGCGGCCAGGGCGGCCGAAAGAAAGAACAGGAGCAGCAGCATGCCTTCCGCGCCAGCCGCGCCCAGGCGGCTTTCCACGAAAAACAGAAAAAGCGTTGATGACACCGCGACCGGAGCCGCGTTCAGAAAGGCGATTGTCAGCAGACGGCGCGACACCCGGTCGTTCAGGATTGGAGCGAACCCGATGGATGCCGGCGGGTGTCCTCCGCGCCACTCCGCGTTCATTGCAATCAAGGCAAGAATGGCCACAAAGGCGAAGATCAGAGCGAAGGCGGCAAAAGGTTCCGACGCGACCTGAAAAAGCACCACCGGAGCCACGGCGGTCAGGCAAATGCCCGCCAGGGCGCCGGTCTCGCGCCATCGCGCGACCTGCAAATGCCCCCCGGTGCCGATGTCATCGGCCTTCGATACCCCTTGGGCATAAAAACAGATCGTCAGATAGCTGAAGGACGAGAACACCAGCGTCAACATGAGGGCGAACCACAGGATCGGAGCAGTCGGAGGCGCGACCAGGAACAGCCCCAGCATACCCACGACAAGGATCGCGACGGCGACCGCCACGGTGAATGCGCGTTGGGATTTGGTGCGTTCGGCCAGCCGGCCCAGCAGTGGATCCTGAACCACGTCCAGCAATCGCAGCCCGAACAGGACGCCGCCAAGCGCGGCAAGGCTGACGCCATATTCATCGACATAGAATTTCGGAGCGTGAATATACAGCGGCAGGCCGGCAGCGGCGAGCATGGCGGCAAAACCGGCATAGGCCGAAAGGCGTCGCCCCGAGCTGATATGCGCCACGGTCACTGTCATCCCCTGCTCACATGCGGTTTGTTCGGTGTAGGTTCCGGGCGGAACCCGGCGCCTTTGATCCAGAGTTTCAGCGCCTGCCAATGAATCAAGGCCAGGACTCTGCGCGCCCCGAATGGCCGTCGCATCAGCGACCAAAGGATCGCGCGGTTGGTCAGGTTCTGGCGACGGCCGGTCAGGGTCGCGATGAGGCCGCCGCGCTCTCGCCCATAGTCGATCCAGACGCCCACACGGTCGTCGCGCAGGTCGAAACGAAAGGTGTAATCGCCGTCGCGCGGCTGAAACGGCGAGACATGCAGCAGCTTTCTTGCCCTGAGGCGATCGGTCGGGCGGATCGGACTCAGCCCGACATTGTGGCAGATGTAGCTGTGCCTGGTGCCGTAAGTATTCGTGACTTCGGCAACGACGGCAAAAAGCGCCTCTTCGGTATCGAAACAGAACCAGAAGCTTACCGGGTTGAAGACGTGACCCAGGACACGCGGCTGTGTCAGCAACTCGATCCGGGCAGGTTGCGGCAACTGGAACTCCGAAAAGACCTGTCGCAGCCACGTTGCGCCGCTTCCCTCGCCTGGTTCGCCGCCATGGTCCCGATCGCGGACGCTCATCACGTTCGCGCGGTTGCGCGAAAAGAGCCGCGGGGCCCGCTGGATGGCTTCGGGATCAAGCAGCACGTAGTCCACCGAATAACGAAAGGCGTTCGCAATCTGCCCCTTTCGCCCGTGGAACGTGTGGGCCGGTATGTGTTCGATCCCGTTCATTCCGCCGCGACCTGAAGCGTGCCCGCGCGGTTCATGGCTTCGACCACGCTCACCGCACTGGCCAATCCGTCTTCGTGAAATCCGTTGCGCATCCACGCCCCGCAGAACCAGGTCGCATTGGCCCCATTGAAACCCGCGATTTCTTCCTGCGCCTTCAGCGCCGCCAGGTCAAAAACGGGATGACGGAACACCGCCTCGTCATAGATCAAGTCCTCGCGGATACGGCGGCGAGAGTTCAGGGTCACGAACATCGGATCATCATGCGGGATCGGCTGCAAGGAGTTCATCCAATAGGTGATGTCGATCCGGCTGGAATTGGGTGTCGCGTCCTCGGTATGGACCCAGCTTGCCCAGCACTTGCGGCGCTTTGGCATCAGCGAAGGGTCGGCGTGCAGCACGACATCGTTCGCCTGATACCGGATTGCGCTCAGGGTTGCGCGTTCCCGCGGCGACGGATCGGACAGCAGCGCCAGAGTATCGTCCGAGTGGGTGGCGAACACCACCTCGTCGAATTGCTCCCATTCGCCGCCCACGGCCTTGACCTGCGGTCCCAATGGTGTTCGCCGAACACCGCGAATCGGGATTCCGCAACGGATTTCGACGCCCTTGCGACACATCGCGGCCTCGAGTCGTCGGACGTATTCCACCGATCCGCCCTTGACCGTGTACCACTGGTGCTCGCGCCAGCTGTCCAGCAGCAGATGGTTTTCGAAGAACCGGATCATGGCATGCGCCGGGAACTCCTGAATCTTTTCCTTGGGGGTTGACCAGATCGCACCCGAAAACGGTTCAAGGTAATAGGAGCGAAACCATGTTCCCATCTTCAGGCGGTCCAAAAGATCGCCCACGGTCAGCGAACGGTCATTCGAGTACCGGATGGCGCGCGCATTGAAGCGAAACAGATCGCGGACCATGCGCAGAAAGCTGGGCTGCAACAGGTTGCGCCGTTGAGCGAACAAGGCGTCTGCCCCATGCAGCGCATATTCCACGGCCCCGCCGCGTGCCGACACGCCGAATGTCATCTTGCTTTCGGTGATCGGCACATCGAGGCGATCGAACAATTGCACGAGATTGGGATATGTCACCTTGTTGAAGACGATGAATCCGGTGTCGACCGGTTGATCGCCGTTCTTACCTGCCAGTTTGGTTCGGGCATGCCCGCCCAGCCGCGGTTCGGCCTCGAAAAGTGTGACACGATGTTGATCGGCCAGCAGATTGGCCGCCCCCATCCCGGATATTCCACCACCGATGACCGCGATTTTCCGCGTCGCCCCAGCACCTTGTTCAAAAGGCATCCGTATCTCCGATTGAAGTTTTTCCAAAGATACGGCGGCGAATGACAATTGGATGAGAAAAAAATCGCACGGGGCTGATCCATCTTTGGACGCGATGCGTAAACTGATTATGTTTGATGAAACCGACACCGCATTTGCAGATGGCGCCGTGACGACTGTGCCGAACCAATTCGGTCGTCGAGAGAGGAAGAAGCTGACCGGAAGGAAACCGGTGAATACGACACGGGACGGGTGTAGATCGCAGGGCGAGTGGATTGCCCATATCCGGCGGATTCATGAAGCGCAGGATCAATCGGCTTTCGCCGAGCTGTTTGCGCACTTTGCGCCGCGGGTGAAGGCATTTCTGATCCGCTCAGGCTCGGATCCCGCCATGGCCGAAGAGTGCGCGCAGGAAGTCATGGCCACGCTCTGGCACAAGTCCCATATGTTCGATCCCAGCCGCGCTACCGTCGCAACTTGGGTGTTCACCATCGCGAGGAACAAACGCATCGATCTGTTGCGAAAGCAGCGTCGGCCGGAACCCGAGGAACTGACCTGGGGTCCAGAGGCGGAACCGGAACAGGATCAGGTCGTTGCGTTGCAACAGGAAACCGCGCGATTGCGCAGTGCCATGAAGGCGCTGCCGAAAGCGCAAAGGGAGTTGATCGAAAAGGCATATTTCGGGGATCTGAGCCATCGCGAGATCGCCGCTCAAACCGGATTGCCGCTTGGAACGATCAAGTCCCGGATCAGACTGGCGCTGGATCGCCTGCGCCATCAGATGAAATGAGACGACGATGACAGACAAGATCAGACACCACCTGACCGAAGACCTGCTGATGGCCTATTCGGCGGGCACACTTCCCGAGGCGTTCAACCTGATGGTGGCAACGCACCTTTCGCTGTGCGATCACTGCCGTGCCCAGGCCGAGGCGTTTGACGCGGTCGGCGGCGCGATCATTGCCGAACAGGACGAGGCCGTTCCGCTGGCGGACGACGCTCTGTCCGCGACCTTGGCGCTGATCCAGAAAGGTCAGGGCGACCGCAAATCCACCGACAGAAAATGTGACGTTCTTCCGACGCCCCTGCAGGACTATGTCGGCGGAACCGTCAAGGATATCCGTTGGAAGCCGATCGGAATGGGCGTAAAGCAAGCCATTTTGCCGACATCCAACGCGGCTTCGGCCCGGCTACTCTTCATTCCAGCAGGATGCGCGGTGCCGGATCACGGTCATCGGGGAATGGAATTGACGATGGTCTTGCAAGGGGCGTTTTCCGACGAAGTGGATCGTTTCGCCCGCGGCGATGTGGAGATTGCCGATGAAGACCTGGAACACACGCCTGTGGCCGATGTCGGCGAAGACTGCATCTGCCTGGCCGTGACGGACGCGCCGCTGCGGTTCAACAGCCTGATCCCCCGCCTGGTCCAGCCTTTCCTGCGTATCTGAGCGCAGACTGTGCTATGGATATGTCGCAAAGTTAAGAAACCGCCGCTCGAACCAAAAAGGGGATTTAAATGAAGCGTTTCGTTACTTCGATCGTCGCGGCCCTTTCAATCGGTGTGCCCGCTTGGGCGCAGATGTCGGCCGATGTGCACTTCCAGCAGGGCAACTATGGCACCATGGTCAGCGGTACAATCACGGGTGACGAATATTTCGACTACAAGCTTGGCGCGCAGGCCGGACAGAAGATGTTCGTGGAATTGGCCGTCGCGGACACAAACGGAAACGGTACAGCGTATTTCAACATCCTGCCGCCGGGCAGCGACGGGGTGGCGATCTACAACAGTTCGATAAACGGGAACAGCACCACGGTCGATCTGCCGGAGTCCGGCGACTACACGATCCGCGTCTATCTAATGGGAAACGACCGGGATACCGGCAAGACGGTCGGTTACAACGTGGATCTGTCGATCCAATAAAAGAGCGCGGTTCCAGCACTTTCAGAACGTCCGCCCTGCCTGGAGCCGATCGCTGGGCAGCGCGAGGGTTTTAGTGATCGGGCGCAACGGCCACACGTGGTCAATCCGGCCCGGCGCAACGGCTCGGATGCTCTTAATCAAGCACCGGACTCCGCGTTGACCGTCGAGCCAGAATACCGGGTGTCTCCGGGCGGCAGTCCGGCCAGCGACAGCTTGCCTTCGCGCCCGCGCACGGCAACCGGTTCCAGCATCTCCATGCCCCAGTTTTGCGGAGTCGTCTTCGCTGCAGCTATCAAGTCACGCGACGCGATCAGGTCCAGACCCAGATCGCGGGTCAGGCTCTCCAACCTGGCGGCGATGTTTACGGCGTCACCAAAGACCGAATATTCCAGGCGATCGCTGTCTCCGACAACCCCGCTAAAGACCTCGCCCCAGTGCAGACCGATACCGACCCGAACCGGTGCGTGCCCTTGCGATCGGCGATCCTGCGACCAGTTCGAAATCTCCTCGCGCAGGGCCACTCCGCAGCGCAGGCACCTTTCAGCGGCGCCCTGACCGGAGAAGACGATCAACACGGCGTCCCCCATGAACTTGTCGATGATGCCGCCGGTTTCGCGCGCCACCGCGGATACTCTGCGCCGGTACTCGGACACGAACCGGGAAACCGCCTGCGGCGGCATTTCCTGTGTCATGCCCGTGAAGCCGCGGATGTCGATGAAGAGCAAGCCCGCATCCTGACGCGTTCCCCTCTGCATTGCGGCCAATCCAGCTTCGCCGAGGTCATCCGCCAGTTGCGCGGGCAGGTACCGGGTCAGATTGGCGCGGCGGTTGGCTTCGTCGATGGAGCGCATCAGCAAGACCCGCGTGCGCGCTGCCGCCACGGCCAGGACGGCACCGGCGACCGCGATCATGGTCAGGCGCATCATGTTGGGCGGGGGTGCAAAAAATGGTGTAATCCGTTCAAGAACGCTTGCCTGAACCGGCCATTCGCCAATCTGCGATGCGATCAACCAACCCAGCCCCGCAACAAGGCAAACAGTCATTGCCCACAATACGCGCGGGTCCACTCGAAGCGCCCCGAAAGCTAGGACCAGTGGCACCAGCCAGGCCGAAGGGTAGGCCAGCGTGACGGCCGATCCGGCGCCGACATTGCCAACGCTCATCCACAGACCGGACAGCACGAACAGACAATCGCCGGCGGCGACCGGCCAAACCATCCAGGTCCGATAATGTCGGCTGCGCGCCACTAGCCAGCCAAACAAACCCAACAGAAAATACCCGGCCATTCCGATCGCGGCATAGACCCACTGCTTCCACAGAACCGCGTCGGCAGACTCGGCTTGCGGGCCGACCACCAGCAGGAAGGTGAGGCCCAGGCCCGCGGCAACGGCCATGCGCAACAGACCCGCCAGACGCTCGGCACGTTTCTCGGCATCGAAAAGCAGCGGGGCGGCGGCGTCTGCCATCGTGGCGCGCATCGGACTAACCTTGGCGGTCGGGTTTCGTAAGTGATACGATTTGCCCCGTTTCTTCCGGCGCCAATTCCTCGAAATCGAAATGGTCCAGCCGCTGGGCGCGGCGCCCGGCCTTGTCGGCGCTGATCTTGATCTCGGCAATATCCTTGGCCGCCTGTCCGAAATGGCGGTCCAGGTTCGAGACCCTTTCGCCCAACCGCTCCACATCCTTGTGCAGCAAACCCAGTTCGCGCCGTATGGCGCCAGCCTGTTCGCGCATCCGCGCATCCTTGAGGATCGCCCGCATCGTGTTCAGCGTCGCCATGCAGGTGGTCGGAGACACGATCCAGACTCTGGCCGCGAAACCTTCGCGCACGATTTCCGCGAAATTGGCGTGCAATTCGGCGTAAACCGCTTCGGACGGTAGAAACAGAAGCGCGCCGTCCGCGGTTTCGCCTTCGACGATGTATTTTTCGGAAATCGCCCTGATATGCGTCCGCAGGGCGGATTTCATCATCCGCGCCGCCTCCTGCATCTGCGCCTGTGTTTCCGCGCGGCGCAACGCCTCATAGGATTCCAGCGGGAACTTGCTGTCGATCACGATCGGGCCGGGCGGATTCGGAAGATGGATCAGGCAGTCCGCGCGCTTGCCGTTGGCCAGCGTTGCCTGAAGCGTGTAGCTGTCCGACGGCAGGGCCTTGGAAACGATGTCGTTCAACTGAATCTCTCCGAACGCGCCCCGTGTCTGCTTGTTCGACAGGATGTCCTGCAGGCTCAGCACGTCACCCGACAACTTGGTGATGTTGTCCTGTGCCTTGTCGATGGCGGCCAGCCGTT
Organism: Ruegeria sp. BHSB196; assembly: GCF_059613135.1. NCBI lineage: Bacteria > Pseudomonadati > Pseudomonadota > Alphaproteobacteria > Rhodobacterales > Roseobacteraceae > Ruegeria > Ruegeria sp. BHSB196. The sequence goes on along the minus strand of NZ_JBXWRY010000012.1, from coordinate 78,493 downwards.
CCTGCAACTGAGTCAGCGATGTAGCGGTCTGCTTGGACGTTCCGTGCAGGGTTTCCTTCATCCGCTCCTGCATCTCGGCCAGCGCGCGGGCCGATTTCATGGCGTTGTCGGCCAGCCGGTCGTTCATGTGCTGCTGCACTGCAGACAGTCGCGACTCGACCGTCTGAACCATCTGCACCTGTGCATTCGCCTGCGTGTCCGAAACGTGCTGAAGACCGCCGCGCAGCTGTTCCTGCCCAAGGCCCAGCTGCTGAACGTTCTGAGCCAGAACGGCCATTTGCCGTGACAGGGGTTCCGCCATACGCGCCGAGCGATTTGCGGCGCGCAGCGCGAGAAACAGAAGCAACAGGATCGAGAACGCCAGCACCACACCAGCCAAGGCGGCCAACAGCCGAGGATCCTCGAGGGAATACACATTGCCTGCCAATTCGATCATCACGGTCGTTTTGTTCTCGTTTTGTTTTCTGTTCTATCGCTATCCGAACGCCGGATCAACTGCGCCCGAACAGACGCTCGATATCTGCGAGCTTCAGTTCCACATAAGTCGGGCGTCCGTGGTTGCATTGGCCCGAATGGGGTGTTGTCTCCATTTCCCGCAGCAGGGCGTTCATCTCGTCGGCATGCATCCGGCGCCCCGAGCGGACCGACCCATGGCAGGCCACGCGGCTGAGGATCGCGTCGATCCGTGCGCGCACCGTCTGGCTTTCGTCCTGATCCGAAAGTTCGTCCAATATGTCCAGGATCATGGCCCGGGCGTCGACCTCGCCCAGAATGGCCGGCGTTTCACGCACCGCGATGGCATTGCCGCCAAAGGGCTCGATGGTGAGGCCCAGCCTGGAAAGATCGTCGGCCATTTCGAGCAGCCGGGCACAGTCGCCGTCGGAAAGCTCTACGATCTCGGGGATCAGCAATGCTTGCGCGGCCACGCCGGTGTCGGACAACTGGCGTTTGAGTTTTTCGTAGACCAACCGCTCGTGCGCGGCGTGCTGATCGACGATGACCATGCCGTCCGTGGTTTGCGCGATGATGTAGTTCTGGTGCACCTGCGCGCGCGCGGCACCAAGCGGATAGTCCTCGGGTTTCGCTTCAGCCGGTGCCGGCTCATCGCCCGGCAGGGGGCGCACGGTATCTACAACCTGACCGCTGAAATGACCCGAAAGCTCGGCGAAGCCCGGCGCTTGTGCCTGATACGCGGTCTGACGCGCACCGGCCGACGGTCGGTCCATCTGGTAGACGCGCGCCGGACGCGCATCCGGTGCCGCGGGCCGCAAGGCGCCCAGCGTCGCACTGGCCACGGTAGACGATGCGCGATGCCCTGCCTCGGCCAGCGCATGGCGCAGGGCCGAAACGATCAGGCCGCGTGCAATGCCCGGATCACGAAAGCGCACTTCGGACTTGGCGGGGTGGACGTTCACGTCGACCAGGGTCGGATCGCAGTCCAGAAACAGAGCCGCGGCCGGGTGCCGGTCTCGGCTGAGAAAGTCGAAATAGGCGGCGCGCAGTGCGCCGGTCAGCATCTTGTCCCGGACAGGACGGCCATTGACAAAGACGTATTGCGCAACCGCGGCTCCGCGCGAATAGGTGGGCAGCGCGGCATAGCCAAACAGCCGGATGCCATCACGGGTGGCGTCGATCTTCAGGGCATTTTCGGCGAACTCGCGGCCTAGGATACGGCCCAGCCGCGTGTGCAGCGCATCGAAAAGGTCGCCGTTTTCCCGATCGGCCCGGAACACGAAACGGCCTTCGCCCCCGCCGGAAGTGTCGCGCAGCGTGAACGTGATCGCGGGTTCCGCCATGGCGAGCCGTTTGACCGTGTCGGCGATGGCCTGCGCCTCGGCCCGGTCCGTGCGCATGAATTTCAGCCGGGCCGGCGTGGCATGAAACAGATCGCGGAGTTCGACGACCGTTCCGGCGCGCAGCGCCGCGGGTTTGACAGGCTCCATCTTGCCGCCCGAAACGCGGATCGAGGCCGCCTCGGCTCCGTGCACACGGCTGGTGATCGTCAGGCGGCCCACGGCGCCCAGTGAAGGCAGCGCTTCGCCACGAAACCCGAAAGTCCGGATGTTCAGCAGGTCCGACCCGTCGATCTTGGATGTCGCGTGGCGTGCCAGTGCCAGCGGCAGATCCGGCGCGGCGATCCCGCAGCCATCGTCGGCGACCCGGATCAGGGTCTTGCCGCCATCAGCCATGTCGATCGCGATTCTCGTGGCGCCCGCGTCGATCGCGTTCTCGACCAGTTCCTTGACTGCCGAAGCCGGACGCTCGACCACTTCGCCCGCCGCGATACGGTTGATCGCAGCCTCATCGAGTTGGCGGATTATTGGCCGGTCTTCGCTGATATTGGGGTTTGGGCGTGCCATACCCCTATACCTAGCATGTGAGCAGACGATTCTGCCACCGGTTTCCTTGCCGGGAACGAACGCGCCCGGCTGTCGCAATTCGCTGTCGTCAATGCTTGCGACGATACCGAACGCGGGCCAGGCCGGGCGCGTATTGTGAGTGGTGGGTGAACTGTCGTCCCCTTCCGATGACCGGACATCATCACAGAATTTTCATAAAGACAGCTTAACAAATTCCGGTGCCGGATTTTTGGCGGGGTTTGGCCGATTGCCCTCGGGTCCAGACGGCAGGATCATGCCGGTCAAGCCTGTCCGGGCGCTCCGGATCGGTTCCGGCAGGGTCCGAACTTTGCAGCGACAGCGAGAATCAGGCCGGACATGGTGGCGATCATGCCGGCGGCGCTGACGGCATCCGTGCCGCCGATCCACAGCGGACCATATCCGGCCAGGACGTACCCCGACACTGCCGATACGATTGCGAATACGACGCTCCAGGCCACCTGCCGTTCCAGCCGGTTGGTCATCATCCGTGCTGCGGCGGGCGGGCAGATGAACATGGCGATCACGATGATCGAGCCGACCGCATCAAAGGCCGCCACGGCGGCGATCGCCGCCACGACCACCAGGGCCAGGCCCAACAGGTTGGTCCGGAGGCCGATGGTGCGCGCGAAACCCTCGTCGAAGGTCGAGATCTTGAGCGGTCGCCACAGCAGCCAGGTAAACAGGCTTACGGCGATCAGGGTCAGCGCCATGCGCGGCAATTCCGCAGGCAACGCGCGCAACGCCTGCGGATCGAGGAGCGAGGACCACCCGGTTGCGTCCAGCCAGATCAGGCTTTCGAGGTTGCCATAAAGCGCGTGTTCCACGTCAAGATGCACGGTCGAGGTGTCGGTCTGTTCCAACAGCAGGACACCGGCGGCAAACATGGCGGTAAAGACCACGCCCATGGCGGCGCCGGGTTCGATCTGGCCCAGGCGGCGGACCGCCTCGATCAGAACCACCGCCAGAAGCGCCGCACCGGCCGCCCCCAGCATCATGGGCCAAGCCGCGATCACGCCGGTCAGCAGAAAGGCCACGACGATGCCGGGAAGCACCACATGGCTGATCGCATCCCCGATCAGGGCCTGCTTGCGCAAAACCAGAAAGTTTCCGGGCAGGGCGCAGGCCACGGCGGCGAAGATGCCGATCAGAAGCGGGGTCAGCGACAGGGGGACAAACTCTTCTCCGCTCACGGCCGCACCTCCTGCGGACCACCGATTCGCCGGTCGATTTCTGCGATCTGGTCGCCGGTCAGAACCGTTTCGATGTCCCGCAACCCGTCATAGAGCGCCGCCGTCGCCTCGTGCGCCAGATCCGCGCGGACGACTTCCCACCTTTTTTCGTCGCGCAGCGCCTTGGCGGCGCGGGCGCGGCCGGCGTCGGTCGGAACCCCGTCGGCGCGGACCAGCCCGGCGTGGCGCAACAGCCGCAGGGTCAGCGGTTCGTAGATCGTCTGCCCCTGCGCCAGCGCCAGCAGGCCCTGACGCATGTGCACGCGGCGCTGGAACCGGACATGCCGAAGCACCGCCGCCAGAACGCCGCGCACGGGCGCGAGCAGCAATGACAGAACGAAGAAGCCGAAGCTGACCAGAACGATGATCGGGCCGGTCGGCAGGTTCGGCGCCGAGGCCGATATCGCGGCACCGAGATACCCGGCCAGACCGCCGGCCGCACCGCTCAGCAGCACGACGCGGTCCGACCGTTCGGACCAGAACCGGGCGGTGACAGGTGGAATGATCAACAAGGCCACGATCAGGATCAGGCCCACGATCTTGAGGCCGACGACCGTCACCGCCATGACCAGACCCATCATCGCAAGGTCGATCCGGGCCACCGGCAAACCGCGGGCCGCAGCGTATTCCGGGTCGAACGCGACCAGCATCATCGGTCGGCGGATCAGCATCACCAGAGCGAGGGTGGCTGCGCCGCCGGTCGCGATGATCAGCGCATCGGCCCAGAGCATTCCGGCCGTGGACCCGAGGAGAAAGCCTTCGAGTCCGGCCTGACGGCCCATACCCATGGTTTGAATCACCGTCAGCAGAACGACGCCAAAGCCAAAGAACACGGAAAGCACGGATCCGATGGCCGCGTCCTCGGCCAGGCGGGTGCGCCCGGTCAGCCAGTTCATGCACAACAAGCCGATCCAGGCGGACACTGCCGATCCCGCCAGCAGCCCGATCAGGTTGCGCCCGTCGCCGCCGAACGCAACCATCAGCATGAAGGCGATGCAGACACCGGGCAAGGTGGCGTGACTGATCGCGTCGCTCACCAGAGCCCGTTTGCGCAGGAACAGGAATGTTCCGGTCACTCCAGCGGAAACGCCCAGCAAGGTCGCACCGACGGCGACCAGCGTGGCGTTGTAACCAAGCTGCAGCGTCAGGGCATCCCACAGCATGTCGCTACCCCAGGGCAGCCGAGATCTGGTCGATCTGCGCGGTCGCCAATCGACCGCCATAGGTGGCCTGCAGCGTTTCGGCGGTGAAAGCGTCGGCCACCGGCCCCTCGGCCACCTTGCGCGTGTTGATCAGGAACACGTGGTCGAAATAGTCGGTCACTGTGGCCAGATCGTGATGCACCGCCACCACCGTCTTGTCCGACGTTTTCAGCGCCTTCAGAACGGCGATGATCGCCTTTTCGGTGGCGGCATCCACCCCGGCAAAGGGTTCGTCAAGCAGATACAGATCCGCGTCCTGCGCCAGGGCGCGGGCCAGAAAGACACGCTGCTGCTGCCCGCCCGACAACTGGCCGATCTGGCGGTCGGCGAAGTCCCGCATGCCGACACGGTTCAGGCAGTCCATGGCCTTGGCAACATGCCGCGCGCGGACCCGGCCCAACAGTCCGAGTTGGCGGTACAGCCCCATCAGGACCACGTCTAGAACACGGGTGGGAAAATCCCAATCGACACTCGCGCGTTGCGGGACATAGGCAATGCGGGCGCGCTGGCTCTCCAACGGGCGACCATAGACCGACACGTGGCCCGAGAGCGGAGTGACGATCCCCAACGCAGCTTTCAGCAAGGTGGATTTCCCGGCACCGTTCGGACCGATGATGGCGGTCATGGAGCCTTGCGGTACCGTCATGTCGACCGAGAAGACCGCCGGTTTCTGGCCATAGGAGACCGTCATGCCTCGGATCGTCAGCGGGCTTTGCGCCGAATCCGGCTGTGCAACGGCGGTCCCCTGGTCGGTGGCCAGTTCGAGCATGGCTCAGAACCCCGCCGACAATTTGCCGTTCATGCCCCGCGCGGGCACCTCGGCGCCCAGCGCCCCGGCGATCACGGTTACGTTGTGGTCGAGCATTCCGACATACGTGCCTTCATAGGTGCCCTCGTCGCCCATCGCGTCCGAGAACAGCTCGCCGCCCACCTGCACCACGTGGCCCTTGGCCGCCGCGCCCTCGATCAAGGCCCGCATCGAACGGTCCGAGACCGAGCTTTCGACAAAGACCGCTGAAATCCGGCGCTCCACCAGCGTGTCCACCAACTCGCCGATCCGGTTCAAGCCGGCTTCGGACTGGGTCGAGATGCCCTGAATGCCCATCACTTCGAACCCGAAGCTTTCTCCGAAATATCCAAAGGCGTCATGCGCCGTGACCAGTACCCTGTTGGGTTCGGGTACGCGCGACAGCGTGGTTCTTGCGTAATCGGTCAACCGATCGAGCTCGTCCAGGTGCTTTTGGGCATTGAGCGCAAATACCTCCGCGGAGTCGGGTCGCGTCTCGGTCAGCGCGCGCTGCACTTCGATGACGACGTCGCGCCAGAGTTCGGGCGTCATCCAAACGTGCGGATCGTACTTGTCGGCGTAGTCGTCATGGGCGCGCAATTTGGACTTGTCGATGGCTTCCGCGACGGCCACCACGTTCCGCTTTCGTCCGAGATCGTGGAAGAAGTCTTCCATCTGCGCTTCCAGATAGAGACCATGCCACAACACAAGGTCGGCGCGGGTCATTGCAACGATGTCGCTGCGGGTCTGACGGTAGGCGTGAGGATCGACACCCGGTCCCATCAGCCCTGTCACCTCGACCTCATCGCCGCCCACCTGACGCGCGGCGTCCGCAATCATGCCGGTCGTGGCGACGACCTTGAGCGGTGCATCGGCCCATGCGGCCAGCGGCATAGACGCGGCCATGACAGCGGCTGCAAGAAAGCTGCGACGAATCATCGGTAATCCCACTGCTTGGTGTCTACTTGAGATAGAATATGCGAACCATTCGCAACTAAGTCAACGCAATTGAGAATTATTCGCAAGAAAATACCTGATTTGTCCATTTGGTCAAAAAAATCCGAACAGGGCTGCGCCTTCGCTTGCCATTGCAGCGCGGCTCATGCGATTTTGGCGGGAAACCTCCCAAAGGAAGCGATGATGGAAACGCAGAGCCTTGAGCGCGCCGCGCATCTGCCGCAAGTGACCGAGCCCCGGAACCCCGGCATGGATCTGGATCTGGACTGGGTGCGCGCCGTGCAGGCCAATACCTCGGCCATCGAACGCCGGGCCGCGACCCTGCCCGGGCGCCGGTCGGTCAAGAAAGAGTATCAGGCGGCCTGGCTGCTGAAGGCGATCACCATGATCGACCTGACCACCTTGTCAGGCGACGACACCGAAGGCCGGGTGCGCCGCCTGTGCGCCAAGGCCCGCCAGCCGGTGGCGCCGCATCTGCTGGAAGCGCTGGACATGCCGCCGATCACCACCGGCGCGGTTTGTGTCTATCACGACATGATCGAAACGGCGGTGGATGCGCTGACAGGCACCGGCATTCCGATCGCGGCCGTCTCCACCGGCTTTCCGGCGGGTCTGTCGCCCTTTCACCTGCGCGTGGCCGAGATTGAGGAAAGCGTCAAGGCCGGGGCCGAGGAGATCGATATCGTGATCTCGCGCCGCCATGTGCTGAAAGGCGACTGGCAGGCGCTGTATGACGAGATGAAGGCGTTTCGCGACGCCTGCGGCGAGGCGCATGTCAAAGCGATCCTCGCCACCGGCGAGCTGGGCAGCCTGCGCAACGTGGCGCGCGCCTCGCTGGTGTGCATGATGGCGGGGGCCGATTTCATCAAGACCTCGACCGGCAAGGAAAGCGTCAACGCCACCCTGCCCGTGTCGCTGGTGATGATCCGCGCGATCCGCGACTTTTACGACCGCACCGGCTATCGCGTGGGCTACAAGCCCGCGGGCGGGATCTCCAAGGCCAAGGACGCGCTGGTCTACCTTTCGCTGATCAAGGACGAGCTGGGCGACCGCTGGCTGCAACCCGACCTGTTCCGCTTTGGCGCCTCATCGCTGTTGGGCGATATCGAGCGGCAGCTGGAACATCACGTCACCGGGGCCTACTCGGCCGGCTACCGGCACCCGATGGGCTGAGGACAGGAACAATGACAGTTAAAGAGATTTTCGAGACCATGGAATACGGACCCGCCCCGGAAAGCGCCGCCGAGGCCCTGGCATGGCTGGTCGATCAGGGCGACAAGTTCGGCCATTTCATCGACGGCGCCTTCACCAAGCCCGGCCAAGGGTTTGAAAGCCGCAACCCGGCCACGGGCGAGGTTCTGGCGACCCTAACCCAAGCCACCCAGGCCGATGTGGACGCCGCCGTAGCCGCCGCGCGAAAGGCCCAGCCCAAATGGGAAAAGCTGGGCGGCCCCGCCCGCGCCCGTTGCCTCTATGCCATCGCACGGCTGATCCAGAAACACGCCCGCCTGTTCGCGGTGCTCGAGACGCTGGACAACGGCAAGCCGATCCGGGAATCGCGCGACATCGACATTCCGCTGGTGCAGCGGCATTTCTACTATCACGCGGGCATGGCCCAGCTGATGGAAAGCGAGCTGCCCGACGCGCAGGCGCTGGGGGTCTGCGGCCAGATCATCCCGTGGAACTTCCCGCTGCTGATGCTGGCGTGGAAGGTGGCCCCGGCGCTGGCCATGGGCAACACGGTGGTGCTGAAACCGGCCGAATACACCTCGCTGACGGCGCTGTTGTTTGCCGATATCTGCATGCAGGCTGGCCTGCCCAAGGGCGTCGTCAACATCGTCACCGGCGACGGCGCGGTGGGGGAGATGATCGTGAAGGCAGACGTGGACAAGATCGCCTTTACCGGTTCGACCATCGTGGGCCGCCGCATCCGCGAGGCCACCGCCGGGTCGGGCAAGGCCCTGACGCTCGAGCTGGGGGGCAAGTCGCCCTATATCGTCTTTGACGATGCCGACATCGATTCAGCCATCGAAGGTCTGGTCGATGCGATCTGGTTCAACCAAGGCCAGGTCTGCTGTGCTGGTTCGCGCCTGCTGGTGCAGGAGGGCATCGCCGAGCGGTTCTACGCCAAGCTGCGCGCGCGTATGGACACGCTGCGCATCGGCAACCCGCTGGACAAATGTATCGACGTGGGTGCCGTGGTGGACCCGGTACAGCTGCAGACCATCAAGTCGATGGTCGAGGCCAACGCGGTGGGCCAGGTTTACCAGCCCGCCTGTGAGTTGCCCGCGAACGGCTGCTACTACCCGCCGACGCTGATCACCGGCCTCGAAACCTCGGACCCGCTGATGCAGGAGGAGATCTTTGGCCCGGTTCTGGTCTCATCGACCTTCCGCACCCCGGCCGAGGCGGTCGAACTGGCCAACAACACCCGCTATGGGCTGGCGGCCACGGTCTGGACCGAGAACGTCAACCTTGCGCTGGACATCGCGCCCAAGCTGGTCGCGGGCGTGGTCTGGGTCAATGCCACCAACCTGTTCGACGCGGCCGCGGGCTTTGGCGGCGTGCGCGAAAGCGGATTTGGCCGTGAAGGCGGCTGGGAAGGGCTGAGCGCCTATACCAAGCCCAAGGGTAAAACCAAGCCGCTGGACAAGATCGAACCCGTCGTGGGCGAAGGTGGCCCGGTCGATCCGGTCGACCGCACCGCAAAGCTCTATATCGGCGGCAAGCAGGCGCGGCCCGATGGCGGCTATTCCCGCGCGGTCTGGGGCAAGGCGGGGCTGCTGGGCCATGTGGGTCTGGCCAACCGCAAGGATGTGCGCAACGCGGTCGAGGCCGCGGCGGGGGCAAAGGGCTGGTCCAAGTCCACCGGCCATCTGCGGGCACAGATCCTGTATTACATCGGCGAGAACCTCTCGGCCCGCGCCGAGGAGTTCGCGCATCGCATCGACGCGATGACCGGCCGCAAGGACGGTGCGAAAGAGGTCGACGCCGCGATCCAGCGCCTGTTCACCGCCGCCGCCTGGGCCGACAAGTATGACGGAAAGGTGCATGGCGTTCCGATCCGCGGCGTGGCGATTGCGATGAAGGAACCGGTGGGCGTGATCGGCGCGCTCTGTGCGGATGAGGCGCCACTGCTGGGTCTGGTCTCGGCCATGGCCCCGGCGATCGCGATGGGCAACCGGGTGGTTCTGGTGGCGTCCGAGCCCTATCCGCTGGCGGCCACCGATTTCTATCAGGTGCTGGACACCTCGGACGTACCCGCAGGCGTTGTCAACATCCTGACGGGCAGCCACGAGGAACTGGCCAAACCGCTGGCCTCGCATCTGAACGTGGATGCGGTCTGGTCCTTCTCGTCATCGGACCTTTCGGCGCAGATCGAGGTCGTCTCGGCCGGGAACCTGAAACGGACCTGGGTCAATAACGCGACGGCATTCGATTGGGGCATGGACCACACCCGCCGCTTCCTGCAGGCTGCGACCGAGATCAAGAACATCTGGGTGCCCTACGGCGAGTAGGGCCCCTTCCAAAGCGGGAGGCTCTACATGGACTTTGCGGGAAAGACGGTCATCGTCATCGGCGGGACCAGCGGCATCAATCGGGGCATCGCCGAGGCCTTCGCGACCTCGGGCGCGAAACTGGCCGTGGCCAGCCGCTCGCAGGAGAAGGTGGATGACACGGTCGCGGCGCTGAAGGCGGCGGGCGCGGCCGAAGCCATCGGCGCGGCCTTTGACGTGCGCGACCCCGAGGCGGTCGCGGCCGGGCTGAAACAATTCCACGCGGCGCTCGGCGAGTTCGACGTGCTGGTTTCCGGGGCGGCGGGCAATTTCCCGGCGCTGATGGCGGAGATGTCGGTGAACGCTTTCCGCACCGTGGTCGAGATCGACCTGATGGGAACCGTCCATGTGATGAAGGGCGCCTATCCCTATCTCAAGCGACCCGGCGCCAGCATCATCAACATCTCGGCCCCTCAATCCTATCTGCCCTACGAGGGCCAGTCGCATGTCTGCGCCGCCAAGGCGGGCGTCGATCAGATCACCCGCACCCTGTCGATGGAATGGGGCGTGGAAGGCATCCGCGTGAACTCGGTGGTGCCGGGCTTCATCGAGGGCACCGAGGGCGCGAAACGGCTGGCGCCGACGCCGGAAGCGGAAGAAAAGTTCAAGTCCGACGTGCCGCTGGGCCGCTGGGGCACCCCGCAGGACGTGGCCAATGCCTGCCTGTTTCTTGGCTCGGACATGGCCAACTACATCAGCGGCACCGTGATGGCGGTTGACGGCGCATTGTATCAGCGCGGCTCGGGCCGGCCGGGGCAGATGATCGGCCAGATGCTGCGGGCGGCCAAAGGCAAAAAGGGCTGAGCGCCGCTCAGCCCCCTTCCGGTCAGTTCGTCGTCTCCAGCCCCACCGGCTTGCCGACCACGGTGAAATGCAGCCCGTCGGGGTCGAGCAACTCGCGGGCGACGTGGTTGATCTCGTCCAGCGTCACCGCGTTCACCTTGTCGTTGCGGGTCGCGATGTAGTCGATGGGCAAGCCCTCCATCTGCATACCCACCATGATCCCCGCAATCTGGCCGTTGCCGGTGAAACGCAGGGGATAAGCGCCAGTCAGGTAAGTCTTGGCGTCTTGCAGTTCTTTTTCCGTTACGCCCTCCGTCGCCGCGCGCTGCCATTCGGCGCGGATCACGTCGATGGCTTCGGCGATGCGGTCGTTGCCCGAGGCCACCGAACCCAGATAGACCGACGCCAGATCCTTGGGCACCAGATAGGAATACACGCCATAGGTCAGCCCGCGCTTTTCGCGCACCTCCTGCATCAGCCGGCTTTCGAACCCGCCGCCGCCGATGATGTGGTTCAGGATATAGGCTGCAAAAAAGTCCGGATCGTGCCGGTCGATCCCCTTTTGCGCAAACAAGGCCACGGATTGCGGCGTGTCGAATTCCACCACGCTGACCCCGCCTGGAATGTTGACTTGGGCCTTGCCTGGTATCGGCTTGCCGGCCTCGGGCAGGTCGGCCAGCAACCTGTCGAGCAACGCGCCGAGTTCCTCAGGGGTGATGTCGCCCACGGCTCCGACATACAGCCGGTCGCGGGCGAACACGCTCTCGTAGGCGGCAATGATATCGTCGCGCGTCAGGGCCGATACGCTTTCCATCGTGCCCTTGCCGTCCGTGCCGTAGGGATGATCCCCATAGGCCATCCTGGCAAAGTTCAGGCCGGCAATGTCGTTGGGATCGTTCTCGTCCGATTTGAGACCCGACAGCACCTGCGCGCGCACCCGGTCGATCGCGTCCTGATCGAAACGCGGTTCGTGAATCGTGGTGCGCAGCAGTTCGATGACCTCGTCACGGTTTTCGGTCAGGAATTGCGCGGAAATGGCGACGGAATCATCCGTGGCATTGTACCGGAAGGACGCGGCCAGCGATTCAAGCTCTCGCGCATAGGTCCGGGCATCCATCTCGCCGGCGCCTTCTTCAAGCAGCCCGCTCATCAGGTAGACCGCGCCACGCTTGTCCGGGTCGTCCAGGGACGTGCCGCCGCGGAAACGGATTTCCAGCGCGGTGAAGGGCATCGAATGCTCCTCGACCAGCCAGGCCTGGATGCCGGAGGGAGAGGTCACTTCCTGAATCTCGACCTCGGCCCATGCGGGCAAGGCCAGGATCAGGGCGACCAGGGAAGCGAGGAACGGTCTCATTGTGTCACCTCTTCACCGCGCATCAGCCATCCGGTCACGGAGGTTTCGGGGCGCAGAACCTCGCGCGCCGCCGCGATGATCTCTTCTCCCGTCACCGCCTGCAGCAGGTCAGGCCAGGCCTGCACGTCTTCGACGGTCAAGCCGCTGGCCAAGGCCTGGCCGTACCGGTTGCCGATGTCGTTCACATTGTCGCGGGCATAGATCTGGGCCGCGCGAAGCTGCATCTTGATCCGGTCCAGATCTTCCTGATTGACGCTCTTGGCGACGAAACCGGAAATGGCCTGATCCATAGCCTCTTCGGCCTCCTGCAATGTGACACCTTCGGCCGGAACCACGATCAAGTCGAAGGTCGTGTCGTCCAGCGACGTGCCACGATAAAAGGCGCTGGCATAGACGGCCTTCTTTTCGTCCAGTTGCAACCTTTCGTTCAGATAGGATGTGGTGCCGCCCCCAAGAAGCTCGGACAGCAGATAGAGCGCGGCGGCCGTTTCCTGCTCACCGGGATCTCTTTCAGGAGCAAGATAGGAGCGATGCACATAGGGCTGCGCCACGCGCGGATCCCTGAAGGTCAGACGCCGTTCGGCCGTTTGCGGTGGTTCCTGCGATCGAATCCGTTCCGGCAGGTCCGGGTTGGCCGGGATTGCGCCATAGTGTTTTTCGGCCAGCGCCCGGACGTCCTGAGGATCCACGTCTCCGGTCACGATCAGGATCGCGTTGTTGGGCGCATAGTAGGTTCGGTAGAACGACAGCGCGTCCTCCATGTCCAATTCTTCCATCTCATGCCGCCACCCGATGATCGGGACGCCGTAGCGATGGTTGAGGTACTGCGCCGCGTTCATCTGCTCCGAAAACAGGGCGCGAGGGCTGTTTTCGGTACGCTGGTTGCGTTCTTCCAGAATCACGTCGCGCTCGGTTTCGATGTCGCGCTCGGTCAGTCGGATGTTGCGCATCCGGTCCGCTTCCATCCGCATCATCAGTTCCAGGCGGTCGGCGGCGACTCGCTGGTAGTAGGCGGTGTAGTCATAGGACGTGAAGGCATTGTCCGTGCCGCCATTTGCGGCCACGGTCGCGGACAGTTCGCCGGCCTCCATGGTGTCGGTTGCCTTGAACAGAAGGTGTTCCAGGAAATGCGCAACGCCCGAGGAGCCGACCGGCTCGTCGGCCGACCCGGCCCGATACCATACGGTATGTTGCACGGCGGGTGCACGGTGATCCTCGATCACCACGACTTCCATGCCGTTGTCGAGCGTGAAGGTCGTCACTTCCTCCTTGCCCTCCCCGGCCAGAAGGGGGGTCGCGACGCACAGTGCTGTGGACAGTGCCAGAGCCCGAACCATCCAGAGTCCTCCGTATATCTACAGGTGACAAACTACGATGGCCCCGCGCCGGTTCAAGTCCGATGACGGAAAGTTAAGGATTATTCACCGAAAGGCGGCGCGGAAGGCGTGCCATATCCCTGCCGTCTGAACGCTTCGTTCTGTTTGTAGGGATCGATGGATTGCCGGCGATATGCCTGTTCGTACCGGTCCACGGGCAGCAGGCGGATACGGGTGAACCGCGATTGGCGCTTGCGGAACTCCGCATCTTCCTGTTGCACGACCTGTCGCGTGTTGGCCGGCACGCCGTAGCGGCTGGATGCGGTGACGAGCGCACCGTCCGACGACGGTACGCCGGTCGCATTCAAAGCCGCGGCGCTTCCGCCGAGCGCCAGAACCGCGTCTTCGTTCGGATTCGGATCGGTCAGGTTGCTTCCGCCGGGCGTGGGCGCTGGCAGGAATTTGTAATCCTTGGGTGCGGTCAGCGGTTTGACCGGCATGACGGCGAATTCATCCGGCCCGGTACCCTGCGGCCGGATGTTCTTGAGACCCTGGTTCGAGCATCCCGAAACCGCAATCGTAGCAGTCATCACGATTATCGCGAGCGGCATCCGCATGGTTGTCTCCAGCCTGTTTCAGGCGCTTTTAGCCGATTTCCGAAGGCCCGTCACGTGGCCTTTTTGCCGTCGAACAGAACCAGCCCCACCGCGCCGGCAAAGATGAAAACGTCCGCCAGGTTGAACACGAAAGGATTGCGGATGCCGCAACACGACATGTTCAGGAAGTCCTGGACATAGCCGAACACGACCCTGTCCACCACGTTGCCCAGCGCGCCGCCGATCAACAAACCGCCGCAGACCAGCATGAGCCGCGACGGGTTCGACCGGCGCAGCCAAAGGATCACCGCGGCGCAGATGGCCAGCGACAGAGCGATCAGAATCCAGCGTCCTGCATCCCCGTTGCCCTGAAACAGGCCAAAGTTGATGCCCCGGTTCTCGCCATAGCGGAAGACCAGAAGGGGCGGCAAAACGTCGATCTGGCCGCGATGGGCCACATCCATGACATGGACGACCAGAAACTTGCTGATCTGGTCGATCGCGATGGCCGCTGTTGCGGCCCAGATCAAAGGCCCGCCGCGCATCAGTGCCGGAAGTGCCGCATACCGGTAAAGACCATGGCCAGCCCCGCTTCGTCAGCCGCTGCGATCACCTCGTCGTCGCGCATGGATCCTCCTGGCTGAATCACGCTGGTCGCCCCTGCGGCCGCGGCCTCCAGCAAACCGTCGGGGAAGGGAAAGAACGCGTCCGATGCGACGGCGGAGCCGATGGTGAGCGGTTCGGGAAGGCCCAGCGTTTCGGCCATGCGCTCGGCCTTCCTGGCGGCGATCAGGGCCGAATCCACCCGGCTCATCTGGCCCGCGCCGACACCCACGGTCGCGCCGTTCTGGACATAGACGATGGCATTGGACTTGACGTGCTTGGCGACTTTCCACGCGAACAGCAGGTCGCGCATCTGATCGGGTGTCGGCGCCTTCCTGGTGACCACCTTGAGGTCGTCCAGGCCGACAAAGCCGTCGTCCTTGTCCTGCACCAGCAGGCCGCCAGCGACCTGCCGCACGGTCTTGCCGCTTGCCCGAACATCCGGCAATGCCTCGGTAGTCAGCAGGCGCAGGTTCTTCTTGGCGGCAAAGATCGCCTTGGCCTCGTCCGAAGCGCCGGGCGCAATGACCACTTCGGTGAAGATGCCGGTAATCTCCTGCGCTGTTTCCGCGTCAAGCGGACGGTTGAGCGCGACGATCCCGCCGAACGCCGATGTGCGGTCGCAATCGAACGCGGCCTTGTAAGCGTCCAGCAACGTGGCCCCGGTGGCGACTCCGCAGGGGTTGGCGTGTTTGATGATGGCGCAGGCGGCGCTGTCGCGCGGATCGAACTCCGCGACCAGTTCAAAGGCCGCATCGGTGTCGTTGATGTTGTTGTAGCTCAGTTCCTTGCCCTGATGCTGAACCGCCGTTGCGACGCCGGGCCGGCCCGAACCATCGACGTAGAACGCCGCCTTTTGATGCGGGTTCTCTCCATAGCGCAAGGTCTGTGCGACCTGTCCGGCAAAGCTGACGCGACGCGGCGCATCCTGCCCGAGTTGTTGGGCCATCCAGCCCGAGACCGCCGCATCATAGGCCGCCGTCCGGGCATAGGCCGTCTGAGCCAACCTCTGGCGGAATGCATAGGTCGTCTGGCCGTCATGTTCCCGAAGCTCGGACAGCAGCGCGCCGTAGTCCTCGACATCCACGACGACATTGACGAAGGCGTGGTTCTTTGCGGCCGCCCGGATCATGGCCGGTCCGCCGATGTCGATGTTTTCGATGCAGTCATCATATTCCGCACCTTGCGCCACGGTGTCCTCGAACGGATAGAGGTTCACGACAAGCAGATCGATTGCGCCGATGCCGTGCTCATTCATCGCGGCAACGTGCGAGTCGTTGTCGCGCAACGCCAGCAGGCCGCCATGCACCATCGGGTGCAGCGTCTTCACGCGGCCGTCCATCATTTCCGGGAACCCGGTCACGTCGGATACGTCGGTGACGCTCAGGTCCGCACCGCGCAGCGCCCGCGCCGTTCCACCGGTGGAGAGCAGATCGACGCCCTGTTCCGCCAGTGCCTTGCCCAGTTCGATCAGCCCGGTCTTGTCGGAAACGGAAATCAGCGCGCGGCGCACGGGGTGCAGGTTGGTCATGTGTCTTGGAGTCCTTGTGCGGATCAGTCGAATTCGGGTTCGTCCCGGCTCACGTCGCGAACGGCAACTGCTGTGTCCTGCGCCTTGCTCAGTGACCACCGGATGCGCGTCGCATACTCCATTGCGCGCCCGGTGAGAACGATCTGTTTTGTCGCGCGCGGTTTGAGGCGGCCTTTTTCCAGGTAAACGCTTGGCTTCACCGACAATTCACATTGCGCGTCATGCCGGAACACCCAGATCTCCCCGCTTCGCAGCGCCATCGATACGGCGGCCCCGCCAAGATCCAGCGCCGCGTCCACGTCCGGGTGCATATGCATGCGGATGTCGAAGGCGATGCCGGACAATTGCGATACGTCCAGCGCCCTGTCGAAACGTCGCTTGGCACCGTCGCCCATGGCCAGCAGCATGTCCTCGCCTTTCAGGGTCCGACCGTCAAAGCTCAGGTCCAGGATTCTCGCATGGGTCAGGCCGAGCGCCTTGATGTATCCGTCATGCGCCCCCTGGAACCGCTGGCCGGCGGTCGTGTCTTCGATCTCGACCGGGACGTTGGTCGGGCCGCCGACCAACGCTTCGAGCTCGGTGCCTGTTTCGGGTGGGGCGAGGCTGGCGCTGGAATAGCCGTCCACGCTGAGCGTTGAGTGTGAGGGCGTGGCCCGGCCGGCGCGCCGCCATTCCACGCCGAAACTTTCGCCCGAGCCGCAATTGACGATCAGCGGCCGTCGGCCCGACGTCAACTCGAAGGCCAAAGTCGAGGCATGGGCGTTGTAGGACGCCTTTTCAGAAGGCGGCGGGCTGGCATCCACGATCACGCTGGTCCGCCCGGCGGACAGGCGGGCATAGCCCATGGACAGCCCAACCGGGTGCTGCGGCTTGACCCCGCTTTGCGCCAGGGCGTGATCGAGGCGGCCTTCGATCCCCCGGCCGCCACCGTGAAACCGGGCCAATCCCCCATCGATGTGGCGCAGGCTGCGCAGCGTCGGTGCGATGCGCTTGATGGCGGCGTTGTGCGCGGCAGGCGTTCCGCGTCCAACGTCGTGGAGGGCCGCGGCGGTCCAGGTCAGCAGGGTGAAGACCTCCAGCAATTCCTCGGGGTTTCGGGTCAGCAAACCGCCTGATTTGTCGATTTGCCCGTCGCATTCCTTGCCGAGCGCCTTGATTGCCGGATCGGCCAGCCCTTCGAGACCTTCCAAAGCCAGGGCGGCATGGATCAGCCCCGCCAGAGCCTCGAATCTCGGCAGCCCGGGAACGGTCGCCCGCCAGCGTTTCGTCAAGTACCAGGTTTGGTGGGTGAGCGAGCGGAAGAAAGCGTTACGTTGTTCCTCATCGGCGCCCCGCAACAGGAACGCCGAGTGATAGATCCATCGGATCACCCTGCGCCCGACAAGGTTCGGGGCCCAGCCTGGCCCGTAAGTCCGCCCGTGCGTCTCGATCCATCCCCACAGCCAACCCTGTGCCTTGTCCCGCGACTGCGGATCGCCGACCGCCGCGAGATCATCGAGCCAGGCAAAGCCGTGACGCTCGGCGTCGAAGGCGGCATTGGGGGCCGCGACCTCCCAAAGTCCGCTGTCCTTGGACTCCACGAGATAACCGGCGAACAGCAGGTTTCCGGCCACCAGCTGACGCCCGCGCGCATAGGATCCGACCGTGCGCGGCTCGGGGTCGGATACGAAGCCGCCGGATGCCTTGCGGCGCCGGGTCAGGCGCATCTGCAACCGGTTCTGGAACCGCGTCCATCTGCTGGCTAATGAATCCGGGCCGGACATCAGGTGACTCTGCCTCTCACGCTCTGCGGGCGTTTTGGAGCCGAGGATAACCGGTGATTCCGGACGAGTCACCGAAAAGAGTCGGCGTCAGAACCCTTTGCGCAGACAGGCGATGTAGAACCCGTCCATCCCGCCTCTCTCGGGCCAATAGTCCGGGCGCAGGCGCAGCCCGCCTTCGTCGGTGATCCAATCCGGCTCGACCCCGGGCACGCCCAGCGCGGTTGGATCGACATGCATGTCCGATCGGGTCTCGAGCGCCTGTGCGATCTGAACCTCTCCTTCATCCGGCAACAGGGAACAGGTGCAATAGACCATCCGCCCGCCCGGTTTGACCAGGCCCCAGGCATGGGCCAACAACTGCGTCTGCAGGTCGATCAGTGCGCCAAAGTCCGATCCGTCCTTGGCAAAGGGGAGATCCGGGTGGCGCCGGATCGTACCGGTAGCCGAGCAAGGCGCGTCGAGCAAAACGGCATCGTATTCGCCCGAATGCTCCAGCGCATCGCCTGCGATCACCTCGGCGCGCAGGCCGGTCCGCCGCAGGTTGTCGCGCAGTCGCGTCAAGCGCGCTTCGGACAGGTCCAGCGCCGTGACCTCTGCACCTGCCGCGGCCAGTTGCATCGTCTTTCCGCCCGGCGCCGCGCAGAGGTCGAGCACGCGTTCGCCGGGTTTCGGGGCCAACACCCGCACCGGTATTGCGGCAGCCGCATCCTGAACCCACCAGTCCCCTTCGGAAAAGCCGGGCAGTGCCGACACCTGCTGGCTCGTGCGCAACCGCACCGTTCCGGTGGGCAGAACATCGCCCGACGGACCCTTTGCACCGGGTTTCAGTGTCAGGTCGAGCGGCGCGCCCGCAAAATGCGCGTGCTCCATGCCCTTGACGGCGTCCTCACCCCAGGCGTCGATCAGAGGGGCGCGCAACCAACCGGGAAGGCGCGGAATGCGCATGCGCGGCCAGGCCTCGGGCCCTTCGGCAGCGATCTTGCGCAGGACCGCATTGACGAGTCCCTTGAGCCGGCCATGCTTGCGCGAACGCCCCACGATCTCCACCATCGCGTTGACCACGCCATGCGCGGCCGCACCCTGGCACAATTCGACGGTTCCGAGCCGGAGCGCATTCTGAACGGTGAGGGCGGGGGTTTTTTGCAGATGCCCACTCAGCAACCGGTCGGCCCGTTCCAGACCGCGCAGGGTTTCCAGCGCCAGACGCTGCGCCCGGGCCTTGTCCGCCGGTTCCAACCGGTCCAGGGCGCCGGAGGACAGACACTCTGACAGCAATCGGCTTTCGCCCAGTATCTGGTCCAGCAGATAGACTGCGCTGCGCCGTGCCGATATTGCGCTGTCTGCCATGAATGCCGCCTTTCGACTGTGATCGGTGCCCGCATTGCCTTGGGCGGACGCGGGCGTATATCAAGGCAAGGATGGAAAAGGAACCCGACCCGATGGCCGAAGACCGCAAAGACTTGCCCCCCGCCGCGCAACGCGCATTGGCCGAGGCTGAAGAACGCAGAAAGAAGGCAGAGGCCAATGCAAAGCCCGCGCCGAAGGAATTGGGTGGCCGTGACGGACCCGACCCCGCGCGCTACGGCGACTGGGAAAAGAAGGGTATCGCCATCGACTTCTGAAGCCGGTCAGTTCATCTCCCGCGGCACCTGTGCGCAATCGACTTGGGTCGAATGGGGAAATTCCGCCCCATCCATCGCGGCCCGCATCCCGCAGTAATAGGATTTGCACGCGTGGTCGCGGTCGCGAATTCGGATGCCCTGGCCTTGCGTGACTTCCAGTTCCAGGTGGCACAGCTTGCCGTCATACAGCCGTTCCTGGAAGAACCAGCCGGACGGCATAGGGTTCAGCGCGCCGACGACGCCGCAAGAATGACCGCTTTCGCTCACCAGCACGAGATCGATCTTCCCTCGTCCGGATGCGTCGAGCTCGATCCTGAGCGTGGAGCTGTCCCTTGCAAAACAGTACTGCGTGGCCGCAGTCGCGGGGGCGGTTCCTGCCCTGGCGGGTGTGCAGGGAATCTGTGAAAGGCGCCACCCCTGGCCCGCTATATCGTCGATCAGCCAGCGCCCCTGGACTGCGGTGAACTCATAGCTGACGACGGCGGGCTGCCCAAAATTGCTGAACCGCGCATTTACGATTCGGCGCGCGCCGTCATTCACGGTGTCGAGCGTCAGGGTTCTGAGAACCTCGGCGGAGTCGTAGTCCTGGCCGGGAATCTCGAGCGCGAAGTCGATGCAGGCCGCGGCCAGATCGTCGCCATGGCTGTCATTTGCCTCGAAGAACCGAACGAGGCGCGGAGACAGGA
Organism: Ruegeria sp. BHSB196; assembly: GCF_059613135.1. Lineage (NCBI taxonomy): Bacteria > Pseudomonadati > Pseudomonadota > Alphaproteobacteria > Rhodobacterales > Roseobacteraceae > Ruegeria > Ruegeria sp. BHSB196. The sequence continues at coordinate 58,126 of NZ_JBXWRY010000012.1, read as the reverse complement.
AATTCTGCCGCTGTTCGGGAGCGGAAAGGTACGACATGCCCGAATGGCCCGGCTGTGACAGGGAAACGTAGATCCACCGCACGATCTCCTGCGGGCTTTGCGCCGCGAGTCCTCCGGCCAAAAATACAGAAAAAACCAAGGCCGCCAAGCTGCGGGTCAAAAACTCGGGCATCACAAATCTCCTGCCCGCAGATTACAGCCGAATCGGGCAGGTTCAAATCGGTCGCGCCAAATCAGTCGCCGCGCAAACGAAAGTCCGCGAACGCGCCTTTGCCCCGGTCCGCGGTGAAGCGGATCGTGCTGCCGATGACACGCACTTCCTGGCAATTGTAGCCAAGCTCACGCTCGCCCCAGAACAGGTCGCGGCAGAAAAAACCGTTCTCCCACCGCCAGGAGCCCGCGACCTTGCGGGTGGCGCCGGTGCCGGTGATCTCGCCACCTGGCAGAACCTGAAGACGGATGAGCGGCCGGGTCAGCACCTTTCCGGTCACCAGTTCGCGGAAGGTGGCTTCGTCCCTGACCTTGGCGAATTCGGCAAAGGCCGGCCCGGCGATCAACAAGCTCGCCGTCAACGCAAACATCGACATACGCATCGTTCGATCTCCCCGCTTGTTCAGTAGATACGGCGTAGGTCGGGAAGTGGATCACTCGGGGTCGCGAAGCAGGGCCAGCAGGTCGTTCACCAGCGCCCTCTGTTTGCGGGATTGCAGGCGACCCTCGGGCCAGGTCAGCCAATAGCCGTCGCGCGTGTGCAACTCCGGCAGGCCGAGGCGCCGCAACTGACCGGTTTCCAGCTTGTCGCGGGCAAGCGGAACCGAGCCGAGGATCACGCCAAGCCCTTGCTGCGCCGCGGTCAGCGCATGTCCCATGGAATCGACGCTGAGTTGCGCCGAAGGCAGATCGAGCCGGTCCATGCCGCGCAGCCAGTCCCGCCAGCCGGGGCGCTCCCCGCGCAATTCGATCACCGGCGCGCCCCAGTCCACGCCCGGTGCGGCCATGGGAGTCAGCACTTCTGTCGCGATCCGCTCGGCCTCTCGTCCCGGCCAGAGGCCGCGTCCGAACCGAAGCTGCAACCAAGTCCGCTCCTCGTCCAGTTCCGACCGGCGCGCGACGGAATCCGTGACCAGGCGAACATCGGGATGGGCCGCGTGAAAACCCGCGAGCCGGGCGACGATCAGGCCGTTGATATGCGAGCTCATCCCGGCCACCCGCAATTCGCGCGGCGACTTGCCGAACAGGTCTTCGGTGCTGCGTTGCAAGGCGGTCAGGCTCTCCTGCACCAAGGGCAGATAGGCTTCGCCCTCGACCGTCAGGGTAACGCCGCGCGCCTGCCGCACGAACAGCGACCGGCCCAACCAGGCTTCGAGATTACCGATCCGCTGGCTTACGGCCGCCTGCGTCAGACCGAATTCGCGCGCTGCCGCCGAAAAGCCGCCCAAGCGGCCCGCGGCCTCGAACACTCTCAACCAGTCCAGCGGGGGCAGACCGCGCTTGCTGTTGTCCATAAGATTTTCCAACCCTGAGCCGGAACAAGGATTAATTGTCGTAATGGCATGAGACAGGTATGTGCACAAGAAGAGCCAGGTCGAACAGGAGCCCCCGATGTTGCGCCAAGCCACCTATGACCCGTCCCTTGTTTCCGTCGAGTTTTCCTCGGGCGCGCGCGCCCGCTTCCATGCGATCTGGCTTCGGGACAATGCATTGGACCCGGAGACCCGGGCGCCAGGCAATGGCCAGCGCCTGATCACGCTTGCCGACATTCCGCGCGATCTGGCCATAAGCAACGCCGAAATAGGCAACGGCGACCTGCGGGTGACGTTCCAACCGGAGAACAAGACCGTGACTTACCCCGCCGTATGGCTGGCGGATCACATCTATGACCGCGATCACGCGCACGAGCCCGGATGGACCGCCCCAGGCGTCACCACATGGCAACGCGGCATCCAGGCGCCCACCGCAGACTGGTCCGCGGTTCAAACGAACCCAGAGGCAAGGCGAGACTGGCTTGCAGCGGTGGTCGAGTTTGGTTTTGCCAAGCTGACCGGCGGCCCGGTCAAGTCTGAATCGCTGCTCTTGGTTGCCAGTCTGTTCGGATATGTCCGGGAAACCAACTATGGCCGGTATTTCGAGGTACGCACCGAAGTGAACCCGACCAACCTGGCCTATACAGGGCTTGGGCTGCAGGCTCACACCGACAATCCATATCGCGACCCGGTGCCGACGCTGCAGATCCTCTATTGTCTTGAGAACTCTGCCGAGGGCGGCGACTCGATCGTGGTGGACGGTTTCCGTGCGGCCGAGCGGTTGCGCCAGGACAATCCCGAAGGCTTCGCGCTGCTGTCCGGGTATCCGGCGCGGTTCGAGTACAAGGGGTCGGACGGTGTGTGCCTGCGGTCGCGCCGCCCGATGATCGAGCTGTCACCGGACGGTCAGTTGACGGCCATCCGGTTCAACAACCGCTCGTCCGCACCTCTGGTCGACATTCCGTTCGACAGGATGGACGCCTACTACGCGGCATATCGCCAGTTCGGGGAGTACATTGACGATCCGGCCATGGGCGTGTCCTTCAAGCTCGAACCCGGCGAAAGCTTCATCGTGGACAACACCCGCGTCCTGCACGCCCGAACCGGCTATTCCGGCGCTGGATCGCGCTGGCTGCAGGGGTGCTATGCCGACAAGGACGGGCTGCTCTCGACCCTTGCGGTCTTGGAGACGGCGCGACAGGAGGCAGCGGAATGAAACCGGATTTCTCGACCCTGACCCGGGACAACATCGTTGCATTCCTGGCCGACATCTTTGACCGGCGGGGAGGCGAGGAGTATCTGGGCGAGCCGGTCACGATGGCCCAGCACATGCTGCAAGGCGCGACCATCGCCGAACAGAACGGAATGCCCGAAGAAATCATCGTCGCCGCGTTGCTGCACGACATCGGGCATTTCACGTCCGAGTTTGGCACCTTCTCCATGGACGATACCGAAGATCGCCACCACGAGGATGCAGGCGCCGAGGTTCTGGCGCCCTTCTTCCCGTCGGTCGTCACCGATTGCGTGCTCTACCACGTTGCCGCCAAACGCTACCTCTGCGCCACAAGGCCGGATTACTTCAACCGGCTGTCCGAGGCGTCGGTGCACTCGCTGAACCTGCAGGGTGGGCCGATGAGCCCCGAGGAAGTCGCGGCATTCGAACAAAACCCCAACTTCGAAAAGATCGTTCAGGTCCGGTATCTCGACGAGGCGGGAAAGCGGGCCGACATGAAAACCCCAGACTTCCATCACTTCGCGCCGATGGTGCAGAGGGTGGTGGACGCGCATGTGGAGGCCGTATCGTGAACGCGCCGGAATACATCTTTGAAGCCAGCTCGAAACCGTCCTTGCCCTGGCACGAGGTGCCTCTGATCCGGGCCACGGACGAGTCGGTCAGGGGTTACGGATGTCTGGTCGACGATCCCGAAGGTTTCGAAATCGAAATCGTGCGCTGGCCGCAGCAAGGGTGGCGCCCGGTGGACGAGGGGACAGGCGATGAAGGCGGCTGGGTCGAGGGCACCTTTCGCGGCGACTGGAAAGGCGATGTGCTGTACGGCGAAAACGAGGCGGTGAACGGCCACTACGTTCTGGGCTGGGCCACCGATCCACAGCAGGCGCAGGCCGACAGGCAAACCGCCCCGCGGGATCAGGTCTTGTTGTGGCACATGAACTACCATCCGGACGGTGGCCAGCTTTTCTTTCCGCTCGACCGCAAGCCCTTCGTCATCCCCGCGGCCCTGCCGGGAGACAACCTGACGCCGGACAAGGTGGTGGCCTTCTGGTGCGACGGGTCGCGCGGACTCTATATTCATCCGGGGATCTGGCACGAAGGCATCTTTCCGGTCGAAGACAGCCAGCGGTTTCTGGACCGGCAGGGGCGGGTTCACGCGCGGGTCAGCGCCGATATCGGCAAGGAGTTCGGCGTCTATCTCGCCTGTCCGTTGCGCGCCGACCGGATCAAGGAGATCTGACCACGGGCGCCGGTTTGCGTGGCTAGTGCTTTCGCCCGACCTGCCGGCAGATCAGGATCACCGGCAGAAGCCCCACGGCGAGGATCACCAGCGACGGCACCGCCGCTCCTTCCAGACGTTCGTCGGAGGCAAGCCGGTACGCCTGAACCGCCAGCGTGTCAAAGTTGAAGGGTCGCATGATCAGCGTCGCGGGCAGTTCCTTCATCACGTCCACGAAGACGATCAGCAGCGCGGTCAGCAGCGACGGTGTGAGAATCGGCAAGTGAACCCGCCGCAGCGTTCCCAGCGGCGTCTGGCCCAATGATCGGGCCGCGGCATCCATGTTGGCGTGCACGGTGCTTTGCCCGCCGTCATAGGCGCTCAGCGCCGCGGCCAGGAAACGGACCATGTAGGCCGCGACCAGCAACCAGATGGAACCGGTGACGAGCAAGCCGGTCGAGATCCCGAATGTCTCGCGCATCCAGGCGTCGAGGGCGTTGTCGAGGCTGGCGAACGGTACCATCAGGCCGACGGCGATCACGCCACCGGGCACGGCGTACCCCAATCGCGCCAGATAGGCGGCGGATGCCGCGCTCCGCCCTGGTTTCAGGCGCTGGAAGAAGCCGATGCAGACCGCCGCGCAAACGGTCACGACGGCTGCGGTTCCGGCGAGTATGAGGGAGTTGCGGACGAAACCGGCATACCGCCGGGACAGCAGGGTCTGTTCGGAGTCCAGCCCCATCTGCAAAAGGATCACGACGGGCAACAGGAAACCCAGGACAACCGGAATGGCGCACAGCACGATGGCGGCGACCGCCTGCCAACCCGTGAGTTGGGCGGCGGGCATGGCGACGTGGCGCTTGCCGGCCTGATAGTATTTTGCCTTGCCGCGCTGTGTGCGTTCGGTCACGGCCAGCACCAGGGCAAAACCCAGCAGGCAGAGCGCCAATTGCGCCGCCGCCGCCCGGTCGGCCATGGAGAACCAGCTTGTATAGATGCCGGTGGCAAAGGTCTGGACGCCGAAATAGGCGACGGTTCCGAAATCGGCGATGGTCTCCATCACGGCCAGCAGCACCCCGCCGGCAATGGCGGGCCGGGCCATGGGCAGCGAGACCCGCCAAAAGGCAGCCCAGGGGCTTGACCCGAGCGCCCGCGCGGCGAGAAATGCGGTCGCGCTTTGTTGCAGGAACGCGGCCCGGGCCAGCAGATAGACATAAGGATAAAGCACGAGGATCAGCATGGCCGCCGCACCTTCGGTGGAACGGATCTCGGGGAACCAGTAGTCGCGCGGCCCCCAGCCCGTCACCTGCCTGAGCGTGGCCTGGACGACACCCGGATGATCCAGAACGAAGGTGTAGGCATAGGCCAGCACATAGGCCGGGAAGGCCAATGGCAGGACCAGGGCGATTTCCAGCAGCCGCACACCGGGAAACCGTGTCATTGTGACGAGCCATGCGGAGCCGACGCCGATGCAGAAGGTTCCGACCGATACCAACGAGACGAGGATCGCCGTCGTCAGGGCATAACGCGGCAAAACCGTGTCGATCAGGTGCGAGATCGTGTCCGTTCCGCCCGTGACCGCCGCCAGCGCGACCGCCACCATCGGCAGCAGGCAGGCCGCGGCAATCGCATAGGCCACACCGCCCAACACCCGCGTGCCCAGCGCGTTCCGGTGGCGAGCGCCATGTTCTGCATATTCGATCTCTGCCATGCGTCCGATCAGTGCACGTCGATTGGATGTCCTGCCCTTAATCGACCAAACAACTCGGAAATACCAGCGGGAAGACCCGGAAATCCGGGTGAACTCCCGGCTATTCCGCTGCTGCAAGGGTGGATTATGGTGACATCATGCAGACACGGAACGACTTGAGCGGATTGACGCACTGGTTGCTGACCAAGGGCCGGTCCGGCAGGAACATCGCCACGCTTCTGGATGGGTTCTGCCCGATGCTCGCCCAGTCTGGGTTGCCGATTGATCGGGCAACGGTCGGGGCGCCGCTCATGCACCCGATCGCGCGGTCCTGCTTTGCGATCTGGACCCCTGACGAGGGGGCCGAGCAAAACGAGCTGATCTGGGACGCCTCCGGCCTTGAGAAACTGCGCAACAGCCCGATGTATCCGATCTATACGCAGGGTCTGGGAACCGATTGGCGGCTCGACGATCCGGCACACGTGACGCGTTTCGATGTCGGGCCGGAATTGCGCGATGCGGGTTTCGTTCACTACGTGACCTTTCCGCTGCCCTTCGCCGATGGCAGTTTCAAGGCGTTCACCGTTCAAACGCGGTCGCGCAATGGGTTTTCGAACGCCGATCTCGCGCTGATGAACGACCTTGTGCCGGCCGTTGCGGCGGCGGTCGAACATCACGTCCAGCGGTCTCTGGCGGCCACCCTCATGAACACGTTTGTCGGAGAGCGTGCGGGGATGCGGGTGCTCGACGGCCAGATCCACCGCGGCGACGGCGACACGATTCGGGCCGTGATCTGGATGAGCGACATCCGGTCCTTCACCCGTTTGGCGTCCGATCTGCCGCCAGATCAGGTGATCGCCCTGCTGAACCGGTGTTTCGAAGCAGTGACCCGCGCGATTTCGGACAACGGCGGCGAAGTGTTGAAATTCATCGGCGACGCCGTTCTGGGCATCTTCCCGGTCGAACGCGAAGCTTCGGACGCAGTGCACAACGCCGAAAGCGCGGTTGACGACTTCCAACGCGAAACCCGTGCGCCGGGCTGGCCCGACGCGCTGCAAGCCGGTATTGCACTGCATCTGGGCGAGGTCTTTTACGGCAACATCGGAGGTCAAACCCGGCTGGATTTCACGGTGATCGGGTCGTCGGTCAACCTGGTCAGTCGGTTGGAAGGTCTGTGCCGCCCGTTGAACGAAGCCGTCCTGGTCTCGGCCGAGGTCGCCGACCTTTCCGACCGGCCGTACCGAAGCTGCGGATCGCATGCCGTCAAGGGCGTCCCGCAGCCGGTTGAGGTCTTTGCGCCGGTGTCGTCGGAAATCTAGTCGTAGACCCGCTGATCCTCGATCACCAACCCATCCTTGGGCAGGCTGCCCGGTGCCACGACCTCGATGGCCCCCTTCAGTTTCAGAACCTCGACCACGGACTTTGCGTAGGCACTGCTGTCGGCGCAGGGGCTTTCGATCTTGACTGTCATCGCATCCATCTCGCCGTCCCGAGTGGCGATGACGCGGGCCTTGACGATTTCGGCGTGTTTTTCGACCAGGGCGGCGACCTGTTCGGGACGCACGAACATGCCCTTGATCTTGGTGGTCTGATCGGCGCGCCCCATCCATCCCCTGATCCGCATGTTGGTGCGGCCGCAAGGCGACTGGCCGGGCAGCACCGCCGACAGATCGCCGGTGGCAAAGCGGATGAGCGGGTAGTCCGGGTTCAGGGAGGTCACGACTACCTCACCCACCTCGCCGGGCGCCACCGGCGTTCCGGTGCCGGGCGTGACGATCTCGACGATCACATGCTCGTCCACGATCATGCCTTCCATCGCGGCGCTTTCATAGGCGATGTTGCCCAGGTCGGCCGTTGCATAGCTTTGCAGGCAGGTGATGCCTCGGTCGGCGTATTCCTGGCGCAGGCTGGGGAACAGGGCGCCGCCGCCGACGGCGGCCTTGGAAAACTTGAGATGAACGCCCATCTCGTCGGCCTTGTCGAGGATCACCTTAAGGTAGTCCGGCGTCCCGGCATAGGCGGTGCAGCCTACATCGCGGGCCGCCGTGACCTGCAACTCGGTCTGGCCGGTGCCTGCCGGCAGAACGGCTGCGCCCACCGCACGGGCACCGTTTTCAAAGATCATTCCGGCCGGCGTCAGATGATAGCCAAAGCAGTTCTGGACGATGTCGCTTTTGCCAATGCCGGCCGCGTGCAGAAACCGGCCCATTCGCCACCAGTCGTGTTCGACACCGCCGGGTTCATAGATCGGACCCGGCGACTGGAACACATGGGCAAAGCCCTGCGCGGGTTTCACCGTGAAGCCGCCAAAGGGCGGGTGTTCGGCCTGCGCGCGGCTCAACTCGGATTTGCGCAGAACTGGCAGGTCCGCAAGGGCCTCGGGCGAGGTGATCGCTTGGGGGTCAACTTCGGCCAGCAGCGCCGCGAACCCGGCGGTCTGCCGGGCGCGGGCGATCTGCTGTGGCAACTGCTTGGCGAGATCTGCAGCGCGTTCGTCGGCTGAACGGGTTTCGAGCGCATCGAAATGCTGTGTCATGGATGAACCCTCCATGCGCCGCGCGGGGCGCGACAGCTTGCCTGATTGAGAATGAGGTTACGTTGGGGCACATGTTCGTATGCAATTGCATACCGATACATCTGACCGCCATTGGAAAGGACGGAACCGTGACAGATATTGAGACCGCGGAATTGGACGGCAGGATCGCCTTTCTTGACGACCTGCAAACCATGGAAGCGGATTTTTCGGACTTTCATTTCGACAATTCGGAAACCGTGAACCGTTTCTACGACCAGCTGGAAGAACGCATCGCGCAAACCGGTGAAGAGAAATGGTTTTTTCTTGTAAATCTCAAGGGCACCCGGATCGACCCCGAAGCTTGGGTGGCCTATTCCCGCCGTGGAAAGGCGCTCAACCTGGCGCATTCGATGGGTTCGGTGCGCTACGATGCCTCGGACGAAACGCGCAAACAGATCCAACGCGCGGCCAATACCGAAGCCTTCGATCCGAATCTCTTTGCCAGCCGGGACGAGGCGCTGGAGCGAATCGCTGAACTGCCCAGCAAACGCCGCAGGCGCGTTCAGCACGATCCGAACTACGTCCTGAGCGATTTTGTGCGCAGAATCTCGTTTGATGCCGATGCGGGGATCATGGAGGCGGATTTTTCGCATTTCGTCTTTCACCACTCGCGCGACGTGAACGAGTTTTATGACTACATCGAGGAGCGCATTCAGGAGACTGGTCGAAAGTGGTACTTTCTGGTCAATCTCAACGGCTGTCAGATCCTTCCGGCCGCCTGGGTGCAATACGCGCATCGCGGCAAGAAACTGAACACGGCGTTCTCGCTCGGTTCGGTGCGCTTCGCGGCCGGCTCCGAAACCGAAGCCGACATCCGCCTGCGCGCCGAAACTCAGGAGTTTCGTCCCAACATCCGGAACTCGCGCGACGAGGCGCTGGAGCGGATTGCCGAGATGAAAGCGGAAACCCAACACGCCTGATGCCTCACAGCCACCTCTTGCGGCGGCGGTAGGACCGCACGTCGCGAAAGCTTTTGCGACCTTCCTCGGACATGCCGAGATAGAATTCCTTCACGTCCGGGTTCTCGCGCAGTTCGGCGGCGGGGCCGTCCATCACGACGCGGCCCGATTCCAGGATGTAGCCGTAATGGGCAAAGCGCAGCGCCACGTTGGTGTTCTGTTCCGCCAACAGGAAGGACACGCCTTCCTTTTCGTTGAGGTCTTTCACGATGGTGAAGATCTCTTCGACCAATTGGGGCGCGAGGCCCATCGACGGTTCGTCCAGCAGAATGGTTTCCGGCCGCGACATCAGCGCCCGGCCCATCGCCAGCATCTGCTGCTCGCCGCCCGAGGTATAGCCGGCCTGGCTGCGGCGGCGCTCCTTCAGGCGGGGGAAATAGCTGTAGACCAGTTCCAGATCCTGCTGGATCCTGGCGCTGCCATCCTTGCGGGTATAGGCGCCGGTCAGCAGGTTTTCCTCGACGGTCAGATGTTCAAAGCAATGCCGCCCTTCCATGACCTGGATGACGCCCTTTTCCACCAGATCGGCCGGGTCGCTTTCGTGGATCGCCTCACCGCGGTATTTGATCGTTCCTTTGGTGACTTCGCCGCGTTCGGAATGCAGCAGGTTCGACACCGCCTTGAGCGTGGTGGTCTTGCCCGCGCCGTTGCCGCCAAGCAGCGCGGTGATCCCGCCCTTGGGAACGGTCAGGCTGACGCCCTTGAGCACGAGGATCACGTGGTTGTAGATCACCTCGATATTGTTGACCTCGAGCAGGGTTTCGGCCTGCACATCGGTGGTTGTTGCCGCATCCAGCATCAGCGCGTGTCCTCATGCCTGTCCCGCAACCGGGACTTGTCCGGGTTGGGGCGGCGGGCCTGCCGCCGCCCCGTTCTGTGAATGCCCCGGCCCGAGACCGAGGCAGAGCCGCATCAGTTGCAGCGCGGCTCGATGTTGTTTTCAGCCGCGTAAGCCGCCGAGTCTTCCTCGATCAGCGGGCCGATCACGTCGCCATCGGTCGGTTTGAAGTCCGAGATCAGCGACCAGGTCTTGTTGGCGGCATCCCACTGGGTCACACCCACCAAAGCGTCGCCGCCGTGGTTCTCGCAGCTGACCGAGAAGGCCGGGCCGAAGTTCGGCAGGCCAAGCTCGGCCATCTTCGCTTCGGTGATCTCCAGGGCTTCCATGCCGTCACGCATCTGGCCTGCCGTGATGTCGGCAGTTCCATGGATTTCCTGGGCCTTCTTGGCGGCTTCGGCGGCCAGCATGGCGGCGTAGAGACCACGGTTGTACAGCACCGTACCCACCTGATCGCCGGCACCGGCGGCCTTGCCGGCGTCGATGACGTGTTTCTGAAGGTCTTCGAACAGCGGGAAATCCGTGCCCACATTGTGGAAGGTCAGCGCCTTGTAGCCATTGGCGGCTTCGCCGGCAGGCATCACGTCATGTTCGGCGCCCGACCACCAGATGCCGATGAAGTTCTCCATCGGGAAGCGGATGTTTGCGGCTTCCTGCACCGCAACCTGGTTCATGACGCCCCAACCCCACATCAGGACATAGTCGGGCTTGTCACGGCGGATTTGCAGCCACTGCGACTTCTGCTCCTGGCCCGGATGATCGACCGGCAGGGCGACGAGTTCGAACCCGTGCTTCTTGGACAGCTCTTCCAGCGTCCGGATCGGTTCCTTGCCATAAGCCGAGTTGTGATAGACCAGCGCGATCTTCTTGCCGCTCAGGTCGCCGCCATTCTCGTCCAGCAGATAGTTGATCGCGCCCGAAGCGCCATCCCAGTAGTTGGCGGGATAGTTGAAGACGTGGCTGAATACCTTGCCGTTCTTGGCCGAGGTCCGGCCGTAACCCATCGAGTGGATCGGGATATCGTCGGCCGTGGCTTTTGGAATCAGCTGGTAGGTGATCCCGGTCGAGAGAGGCTGGTACACCAACGCACCTTCACCCTTGGTGGACTCGTAGCACTCGACGCCCTTTTCGGTGTTGTAGCCGGTTTCGCACTCGACCACCTTGATTGGGACACCGCCGATGCCGCCATCGCGCTCATTGAGCAGGGTGAAATAGTCGGCATAGCCATCCGCGAACGGAATGCCGCCTGCGGCGTAGGGGCCGGTCCGGTAGCTTAGCGACGGAAACACCAGGTCGGCCATCGCCGGCCCTGCGGCCATCAGGGCGCTCAGCGCCACGGTTGCCAGTTTGATTTTCATCGGGTTTCTCCTCCCTTGGTTTTGTCCGATGTTGCCGCCCCGCAAGTCCGGCCGGGGCCATCCGTAGAACGGGGCTCAGCCCGCCATGCCCCTCATCAATACGGGAAGGGCCAAAGTCTCAGTTTCTCCTTCGCGACGCGCCATAGCTGCGCCAATCCGTGCGGTTCCAGGATCAGGAACAGGATGATCAGCGCCCCGACGATCACCAGCTGCAAATGCGCCACGATGTCGGTGGGCCAGCCCAGCATGTCGGCGCCCACGACCTTGAGCACCACCGGCAGCAGCACCAGGAACGCGGCGCCGGCAAAGGAGCCGAATATCGAGCCCAGACCGCCAATGATCACCATGAACAGCACCAGGAACGATTTCTGGATGCCAAACGCCTCGCCGACCTCGACAGCGCCCAGATAGACGGCGAAGAACAGCGCGCCCGACACGCCCACGAAAAACGAGCTGACGGCAAAGGCGCTCATCTTGGCCTTCAGCGGATTGACGCCGATGATTTCGGCGGCGATGTCCATGTCGCGGATCGCCATCCAGGTGCGCCCGACCGTGCCGCGGGTCAGGTTGCGGGCGATGATCGCGCTGACGGTCAGGAAGATCAGGCAGAACAGATAGGTGGCCCAGGCCGGCGCGTTCGGGCCGGTGATGATGATGCCGAACACATCCCGTTCGGGCGCGTTGATCTGGCCCGATGCCGAGTAGTTGTAGAACCACGGCACCCGGTTGAACAGCCACACCAGAAAGAACTGCGCCGCCAGCGTTGCCACCGCCAGGTAGAAGCCCTTGATCCGCAGGCTGGGCAGGCCGAACAGCACACCGACCAGCGCGGTGATGACCCCCGCAAGGATCACGTGAATGAACATGCTGACATCGGGAAAGGCGGTCATCAGCTTGTAGCAGGAATAGGCACCGACCGCCATGAATCCGCCGGTGCCCAGGCTGACCTGACCGCAATACCCCACGAGGATGTTCAGGCCGATCGCCGCGATGGCGTAGATCAGGAACGGCAGCAGCAGCGCGTTGGCCCAATAGTCGTTGATGAAGAACGGAATGATGCCGAACGCCACCGCCAGCACGACGTAATACCGGTACCGGTCGAACTTGATCGGGAAGGTCTGGCTGTCGTCCTGATAGGAGACTTTGAAATCTCCGGCTTCACGATAGAACATGGCTCACTTTCCCCATTCTTCCTGCGCCCGGTTCCGGGTCGCGGCATCCAGTTGTTTCGATGATTTGGCGTAGCCGCTCGCCTCGGAGGCCCGCACCAGTCTCACGTAGGCGGCAACGCCGGTCACCAGCCCCGCAAAGGCCAGCAGGGCCGCGATCACCAACTGACTCTCGGTCAGACCTTCGGCGGTGATGGCGATGTAGCCAAAGGCCCAGAACCCCGCCCACGCGATCACGTTGATGATGGCGATCAGCTTTTGCACCGCTCACACCCTCTCGATGATCTTCTCTCCGAACAGGCCTTGCGGCCTGAACACAAGGAAGATCAGCGCCAGCACATAGGCGAACCAGTTCTCGGTTGCGCCACCGACCATCGGTCCGATTGCGAATTCGAACAGCTTTTCACCCACGCCGATGATCAGACCGCCCACGATTGCACCGGGGATCGAGGTGAACCCGCCCAGCATCAGCACCGGCAGCGCCTTGAGCGCGATCAGCGACAGCGAGAACTGTACGCCCGACTTGGTGCCCCACATGATGCCCGCGACCAGCGCCACGAAACCCGCGACCGACCAGACCATGATCCAGATGAAGTTCAGCGAGATGCCGACCGACAGCGCGGCCTGGTGATCGTCGGCCACGGCGCGCATGGCACGGCCCTGCTTGGTGTACTGGCTGAAGGCCACCAGCGCGATCACCAGCAAGGCGGCGATGATCGTGGCCACGATGTCCAGATTGTCGATGAAGAAGCCGTAGCCGAAGATGTTGAAGGTGGTTTCGTCGATCCACAGGTTGATGCCCTGCGGCAGGCCCACATCCAGCGTCTTGATCTCGGACCCCCACATCAGGTCGGCCACGCCTTCCAGGAAATAGGCCAGGCCGATGGTGGCCATGAACAGGATGATCGGTTCCTGCCCGACCAGATGGCGCATGACGAACCGCTGCACCGCCCAGGCCAGGAACACCATCACGGCCATGGTCAGAAGGATCGCCAGCAGCGCCGGAACGTTCCAGCCGAAATAGTGGACATGCGTGCCGAAGGTGGCGTTGATCAGATGGGCAAAGGGCACCTGCCCGTTCATGATCCCCACCAGCGTCATCGCCGCGAACAGGGCCATCACGCCCTGGGCGTAGTTGAAGATGCCCGAGGCCTTGTAGATCAGCACAAAGCCCAGCGCGACCAGCGCATACAGCACCCCGGCCATGAGGCCGTTCAGGATGACCTCTGTCGCGAAAATCAACTGATCAGGCATGTCCGCCTCTCCTCATGTCTGTCAGGTGCTCAGTCATGGCTGACTCCCAGATAGGCGTCGATGACTTCCTGATTGTTGCGCACCTCGCTCGGGGTGCCGTCACCGATCTTGCGCCCATAGTCCATCACGACAACGCGATCGCTCAGGTCCATGACGACGCCCATGTCGTGCTCGATCAGGGCGATGGTGGTGCCGAATTCGTCGTTCACGTCGAGGATGAAGCGGCTCATGTCCTCCTTCTCTTCGACGTTCATGCCCGCCATGGGCTCGTCCAGCAGCAGAAGCTTGGGTTCGGCTGCCAGGGCGCGCGCCAGTTCGACCCGCTTTTTCAGACCGTAAGGCAGGCGCGCGACCGGCGTCTTGCGGATGTGCTGGATTTCCAGAAAGTCGATGACCTTCTCGACCGCCTCGCGGTTCTCGGTCTCTTCCGCTTCCGCCTTTCCCTTCCACAGCGCCTGCTGGAAAATGTTGGTTTTCATGTAGTTGAGACGCCCGGTCATCACGTTGTCCAGAACGCTCATGCCCTCGAACAGGGCGATGTTCTGGAAGGTGCGCGCGATTCCCTGGCGCGCCACCTCATAGGGGCGCATCTGCGGACGTTTCTTTCCGCGGAACCAGACTTCGCCCTCCTGCGGAACGTAGAAGCCCGAGATCACGTTCAGCATCGAGGATTTGCCGGCGCCGTTCGGGCCGATGATCGCGCGGATCTCACCCTCGCGGATGTCGAACGAGATGTCCTTGATCGCCACCACGCCGCCGAACCGCAGGGTGATGTTCTTCATTTCCATCACCACGCCGCCGATCTTGCGGCCATCTTCGGTGACATATCCTTCGGATGCATCAAGCATCGGCGACTCCCTGAACTGCGTGGACAACGGAAGTTGGGTGGGACGGCTGCAGACCGATCGCGGCGCGCAGGTCCGTCATTCCGCTGCCACCTTGTGCTGTGCGACCGGGACGACCGGCGCATCGACGATCTTGAGCGTCGCGCTGATCGACCCTTTGCGCCCGTCTTCGTAAGTCACCTCGGTCGTGGTCGAAACGGTCTCGGACCCATCGTAGAGCGCGGTGATGATATCCTCGTACTTCTCTTCCACGAAGCGGCGGCGAACCTTTCGGGTGCGGGTGATTTCGCCGTCATCGGCATCCAGTTCCTTGTGCAGGACGACGAAGCGGTGCACCTGGCAGCCCGACAGCATGTCATCGGCCGCCACGGACTTGTTCACCTCTTCCACGTGGTTCCTGATGGTTTCGAGCACCCGGGGATGGCCCGCCAGTTCCTGATACGACCCATAAGCGATGTTGTTGCGCTCGGCCCAGTTGCCGACGGCGGTCAGGTCGATGTTGATGAAGGCGACGCAGCGGTCCTTGCCGTTGCCGAACAGAACCGCTTCGAGAATGTCGGGATAGAACTTGAGCTTGTTCTCGACATATTTCGGCGCGAACATCGAGCCATCGGCCATCTTGCCCACGTCCTTGGCGCGGTCGATGATCCGCAGATGGCCTGAATCCTCCTCGATGAAACCGGCATCGCCGGTCGCCACCCAGCCTTCGGCATCCTTGGTCGAGGCGGTGGATTCGGGGTTCTTGAAATACTCGACGAAGACGCCGGGCGAGCGATAGTAGATCTCGCCGTTGTCGTCGATCCGGATCTCGACGTCCGGCGCCGGAACGCCGACGGTATCCGCCCGCACTTCGCCATCGGGCTGCACGGTGATGAACACCGTCGCCTCGGTCTGGCCGTAGAGCTGCTTGAGGTTGATCCCCAGCGAGCGGTAGAAATCGAAGATCTCGGGTCCGATCGCCTCGCCGGCGGTGTATCCGACCCGGAACCGGCTGTAGCCCAGGGTATCCTTGAGCGGGCCATAGACCAGGATGTTGCCCAGCGCATATTTCAGCCGATCGAAGGTTCCGACCGGTTTGCCGTCGAGGATGCGGCCCCCGACCTTCTTGGCGTGGGCCATGAAATGGTCGAACATCCACTTTTTGAACCGGCCGGCATCCTCCATACGGATCATGACGTTGGTCAGCTGCGATTCGAAGACGCGCGGCGGGGCAAAGAAATAGGTCGGCCCGATCTCGCGCAGGTCGGTCATCATCGTGTCGGCGCTTTCGGGGCAGTTCACGCAGAACCCGCACCAATAGGCTTGTCCGATGGAAAAGATGAAATCGCCCACCCACGCCATCGGCAGGTACGAGAGGATATCCTCGTTGCGGGTCAGGTGATCGAACTCGGCCGAATTCTTGGCGCTTTCGATCACGTTGCGGTTCGACAGAACGACGCCCTTGGGCTTGCCCGTGGTGCCCGAAGTGTAGAGCATCACGCAGGTGTCGTCATAGGTTATCTGTGCGATGCGTCGGTCCAGCTCGGCGTCGAACCGCTGATGACCGGCGCGGCCTTCGGCCATGAGGTCTTCGAGTGCGTTCATCTGGGAGTGGTCGTATTTCCGCATCCCGCGCTTGTCGGTGTAGAGGATGTGCTTGACCTGATGCAGGTTTTCCTGGATCTCGATGACCTTGTCGACCTGTTCCTGATCGCCGCAGACGACGTATTTCGCGCCGCAATGCTCCATGACATAGGCCATCTCTTCGGCGACCGAGTCCTGATAGAGCGGCACCGGCACCGCGCCCACCATCTGCGCCGCCACCATCGACCAGTAATGCGCCGGACGGTTGCGGCCGATGATGGCGATGTGGTCGCCGGGTTCGACGCCGAGTTCCAGAAAGCCCAAGGCGATTGCCCGGACCTCCCTCGCGGCTTCGGCCCAGGTCCAGCACTGCCAGATTCCGAATTCCTTTTCCCGATAGGCCGGGGCGTTCCCGAACTGTGTCGCGTTGCGATGAAGCAGCGCCGGAAGGGAATGCAACCCCTCGGCGCCCGACTGCGTCTGAGCCAATGTCTTCTCTCCTCCCCATCCCGGCCGTGGACGCGGCCGGAAACGATCGCTCATGCGATTCTGTCCCGATTAGGAACGTGACCGACGGTGAGCGTCAACTTTTTCCTGATGTTTTCCCAAATCTTACGAATTGTAACAGAGATCGGGGTGCCTGTGGATTTGCGTTACATTTCCGCCGGTCGCCTTGGGGCGGCGACCTCGGACCCACTGTTCCCCGGTTTGTTCCGGTGCTAGGCATATGGTCCGTGGAGGTTGCAGATGGGCATTTCCGAACAGCGCATCAAGGCGATGACGACGGCCGGCCTGAACCTGATCGGGCAGGCCCTTTCGATCTATGACAGCCAATTGCGGCTGGTGCTGAGCAACCGGCGGTTTCAGGAGATGTTCGAACTGCCCGATGCTCTCGTGCAGCCCGGCGCCTCTTTCGCAGAAACGATCCGCTTCCTGGCCGAAAACGGCGAGTATGAGCCGGAAACGGATATCGACCGTATCGTGCAGAGCCGGGTCGAACAGGCCCTCGCCTTCGAGCCGCATTACATCGAGCGGACCCGTCCCAACGGCCAGGTGATCTCGGTGGAAGGCGCGCCGCTGCCGCAGGGGGGGTGGGTTGCGGTCTATACGGACATCACCCGAACCAAGCGGGTCGAAGAGATGCTGCGTTCCCGGTCCGAAGAACTGTCCGATCAGCTGCTGACCCATGCCGAGGAGTTGTCGGCCACCAACCGCGAACTGGCCGCGACCAACTCGGCGCTGGAAGAGGCCAAGCGGCAGTTGACCGAGATCGAGTCGCGTACGCGCCTGACCACCGAAATGATGCCCGCGCATATCGCGCATGTGGATGCGACCGGGCATTACACCTATTCCAACCGGCGGCTGAGCGCGGTCATGCCGGGGCGGCCTTCGGAGATTCTGGGCCTGCACATCTCGGACGCCCTTGGTCCCACCGCCTTTGCCCGCGTGGCCCCGCACCTGCAACGGGCCTATGCCGGGCGAACATCGGTGTTCGAATTCACCGAGGACCACGATCAGCGCCGCATCCGGGTTTCGTTCACGCCGGATCAGGAGGGCGGCGTCTATATCCTGTCGATGGACGTGACCGAGGAAACGCAGGCGCGGGTCGCATTGCAGCAGTCGCGGCGTCGCGCGATGGCGGCCCAGATGACCAGCGGGCTGGCACACGACTTCTCCAACCTCCTGACCATCATTCTTGGAATGCAGGGCAAGCTGGAAAAGATGGACCTGCCGGAAGGGGCGGCCGAACTCGTCGCCGCCACCCAGCAGACCGCGCGGCGGGGCGGCCAGCTGTTGAACCGCATCGCCGACATGACCGGCAACCGGACGCTGCACCCGCAGGCCACCGACATGCGCGCCCTGCTGGAAGACATGAAGATCCTCGCCTCGCCATCGCTGCCACGCGGGGTCGGGTTGTCGGTCGTCAACACCCTGCCGGACGAGGCGCTGATGCTCGACCCGGGCATGCTGCAGGACGCGTTGTTGAATCTCGTCCTGAACGCGCGGGATGCCTGTGGGGCCTCGGGACAGATCACGATCAGCGCCCACGCGATCGGCAACATCTGGATCGAGATCACCGTGACCGACACCGGACCGGGGTTTTCGCCCGAGGCGCTGGACAAGGCGTTGAATCCTTTCTTCACCACCAAGGGCAGCGAGGGCTCGGGTCTGGGTCTGCCGATGGTCTATGACATGGTCAAGCTTGCGGGCGGCGATCTGCAATTGCGCAATTCACCGTCCGGCGCGGCGGTCGTCCTGCGTCTGCCCTATCGTCCCGCCCCTCAGGCACGGGGCGGGCTGGCGCTCCTGGTCGAGGACAGCGACGATCTGCGAAGCCAGTTCCGCGATATGCTGGTCGATCTCGGCTTGTCGGTGATCGAAGCGACCTCGGTGGACGAAGCCTGCGCCCTGACCGCGGATCTTGAGGACATCTCGCTGGTGCTGTCCGACATCAAGCTGGAGGGAACTGGCACCGGCATCGACCTCGTGAAGCGCCTTAAGCCCGACCTTCCCTGCATCCTGATGACCTCGCTGCCGCTTTCCGATCCGCTGCACCGCGAAGCCCTTGCGCTGCGGCCGGTGTTGCGCAAACCCTTTTCCCGCGCACAGCTTTCCGCCCTGATCCGCACCGAGGCCGCCTGATGACCCAACCTTTGGTGACAATTCTCGACGACGAACCCGAGATCCGGCAGATTCTGACCGAGGCGCTGGAAGATGCCGGGTTTCGCACGCAGAGCTTTTCGCGCGCCCGCGAGTTTGAAGCCTCGCTCAAGCGGGTCACGCCGGATGTCTGCCTGGTGGACCTGTCGCTGCCGGACACAGACGGTCTGGCGCTGGTTCATCGGCTGGCGCTGGAACAGGGGGCGGCGGTGATCATCATCTCGGGCCGCGCCCAGGTGCAGGACCGGGTGACGGGGCTGGAACTGGGGGCCGACGACTATATCACCAAGCCTTTCGACCCGGCCGAGGTCGTCGCCCGCATCCGCGCCCGCCTGCGGTCGCCGCGCAGCCCCACCCAGCAAAGCGGCAATACGGCCCGCTTCAACGGATGGACCGCGCATTTCGACAGCTATCTCCTGGAGGACGAGGCGGGCAACGAAACCCCGTTCAGCCATGCGGAAGGTGAGGTTCTGCGCCTGTTTCTGGAAAGCCCGAAACGGCTCATCAGCAGGGCGCAGATGCAGGAAATGCTGGGCGGCGGCGCCGGCGAGAGTTTCGACCGTGCAATGGATGTCCGCATCTCGCGCCTGCGCACCAAACTCGGCGAAGATCCAAAGAACCCCCGCCTGATCAAGACCATCTATGGTGCCGGCTACATCTTTTTGGGGGATGTGTCCTGGCGCTGAGCGGCGCAGGCGGGTGGAACTCACGGCAATGCCGAAACGGCATGTTCCAAAACCCTCAGACCCGCGACCAGATCGGCCTCGCTGGTATCCTCCGCAAAGTCGTGGCTGAGCCCGCCGATCGAAGGCACGAACAGCATCGCGACTGGCATCAGGCGCGACACATTGGTTGCGTCGTGCAAGGCTCCCGAGGGCATCCGGCGCCAGCGGCCCGGTGCTACCGCGTCGGCCGCGCTTTCCAGCGCCGCCCGCAAAGCTGGGTCCATTTCAACCGGTTCCAGCCCCAGCAACGGCCCGAAACCGAGGGTCAGGCCCAGTTCGGCGGCGACCTCCTCGGCAGTTTGGCGCACGATCTCCTCCATCCGCCCCAGACGATCCGGGTCGGCGTCCCGCCATTGCATCGAGAACTGCGCCCTGCCGGGCACGATGGACGCGGCGTTGGGATGCAGGGCGACATGGCCGACGGTCCAGACCGTGCGCGGTGCGACCACATCGGCAAAGCGCGCATTGATTCGCTGATTGAAGAGTGACAGGCCCTGAAAGGCATCGCGGCGCAGTCGCATCGGCGTCGTCCCCGCATGGTTTTGCTGGCCTGTGAAGGTGATCTTCATATCGCGAATTCCTACGATGTCGGTAACGACGCCGATTTGCGCGCCTGCGGCCTCCAGCGACGGCCCCTGTTCGATGTGCATTTCGATGAATCCGGTGAATTGCGCCGGATCCACGACTGCGCCTGCCAAATGCTTCATGGCCGCCCGCGCGGTCCCAAAGGGCGTTCCGGTGGAATCGGTCAGTGCGTCCGCTTCCTCCAGGGACAAGTCGCCCGACCAGATCGCCGAACCCGTGGTCACGCCGAACCGGCCTTCCTCGTCCTGAAAGCTCACAACCGAGACCGGCCGATCCAGCGACCGGGCCAGTTCCAGAGCGGCGATCACGCCGAGGGCGCCGTCAAGCCAGCCGCCTTCGGGCTGGCTGTCCGAATGCGATCCGAGCAGCAGGGATTTCCCCTCGGCCAGGCCGAACAGGTTGCCGACCGGGTCGAAATGGGGCCTAAGACCGGCCTCCTCCATGCGTCCGGCCAGCCATCTGCGCGCGGTCAGGTCGGCTTCGGAATAGGCTGGGCGCACCACGCCCTTGCCAACACCGGACGCACCGAAACGCAGCAGGGCGTGCAAATCCGCCAGGAATCGATCCGCATCGACCGGCATGTCCAACCCCTCCAAGGAAACAATCCCGGCAAAGGATACGTTGGCCCGACGGTTGCGCAACCTGCTGTTGCCCGGTGTCGGGCGAAAATCGCTTTGCCATGACCGGACCCTCTGGCCCCCGGCGGCGTCCTGACCTATGACTGCCCGGCATAAAGGAGCGGTGCATGTCCCACATCACTTTGGTGCGTCATGGTCAGGCAAACACCGAGGCGCGCGACGAAGCAAGCTATGACCGGCTCAGCGATCTCGGCCACCAACAGGCGCGATGGCTGGGGGCACATCTGCTGGAAACCCGCGCGCACCACCCCCGCGCCTATTGCGGAACGCTCACCCGGCATGTGGAAACGGCGGCGAGCATGGGGCTCGTGGATCCGATCCGCGACCCGCGCCTGAACGAGATAGAGTATTTTGCGCTGGCCAAGCTGTTCGAGGAACAGCATGGCGTCGAAATCCCGATGGACCGTGAAGGGTTCGTCGAACACCTGCCCATGACCTTCGAGGCCTGGGCCCGCGGTGAAATCAAGAATCCGCCCGAGACGTTCGCCGAGTTCGAGGCGCGGGTGTCCCAGGCGCTGCGAGACATCGGCACCGAGGGCGGACCGGCCATCGTCGTGACCTCGGGCGGGCTGATTTCCATGGTCGTCAGGCAGGCGATGGGCCTCGACATTCCCGCCATGGCACGGGTCGCCCTTGCCATCATGAACACGTCGATGCATCGTCTCTATCCGATCGGAACGCATCTCAGCCCGGTTCTGTTCAACGCGGTCCCGCATCTTGAATCGCCGGACCGGCAATTCGCCCAGACCCATTTGTGAGGGAACGCCTTGATGCAACTCTACTATGCACCCCGCACCATCTCGGTGGCCGTTGCAATCGCCCTGGAAGAGACCGGTCTGGACTATGAAGCCATCCGCATCGACTTTTCCAGCGCCGAGCAGACCAAGCCCGCCTACAAACAGATCAACCCAAAAGGTCGGGTTCCGGCCCTGGCCGTTGACGGGGGCATCCTGACCGAAACCGGCGCATTGCTGGATTTCATCGCCGCAATGGCCCCAGACGCCGGCCTGGTGCCCGAAGACCCGGTGATGGCGGCGCGGATGCGCGAGGTGATGTATTACCTTGCGTCCACCATGCACGTGAACCACGCCCACAAGCTGCGCGGCGCGCGCTGGGCCGACAAGAAGGCCAGTTGGGCGGACATGACCGCCAAGGTTCCGGAAACCATGACCGCCTCGTGCGCCTACATCGAGTCGAAAGGGCTGCGCGGCCCCTTCGTTCTGGGCGACCGCGTCAGCGCGGCCGATCCCTATCTGTACGTCGTGTGCAGCTGGCTCGAAGGCGATGGCGTCGATGTGTCGGCCTTCCCGAAAATCCTGGCGTTTCGCGAAGCGATGGAGGCGCGCGCCTCGGTCCGGGCGGTCAAGGCCGCCGGAATGCTCTGACACAAGGACGAACGATGACACATCTCTGGGTTCGGGCCGAACAGCGCCCAAACGAGGAACGGGTTGGCCTTACCCCCGAAGGCGCCGCGCAACTGATCGCGGCGGGTGTGAGGGTCACGGTCGAGGAAAGCTCGGCCCGTGCCATACCGATCGACGGGTACCGGTCGGCCGGCTGCGAGATCGCGCCCGAAAACAGCTGGCCCGATGCACCGGCGGAGGCGATCATATTCGGCCTCAAGGAATTGCCCGAGGATGCCACACCGCTGCCGCACCGCCACATCATGTTCGGCCATGCGTTCAAGGGTCAGCATTCGGGCCGCGCGCTGCTGCAGCGGTTCAAGGCCGGAGGCGGTACGCTCTATGACCTGGAATATCTCGTGGACCCCGACGGCCGCCGGGTCGCCGCCTTTGGCTATTGGGCCGGCTATGCCGGTGCGGCGGTCACGCTCAAGACCTGGGCCGCGCAGCAGCGGGGGGAAGTCTGCCCGCCGGTCGGCGTCTATCCCGGCAAGGAAGCCTTGATGGCGGAACTGACCGCCGAGCTGGACGCCACCGGCACTCCGCGACCGCACGCCATCGTCATCGGGGCGCTGGGCCGTGTCGGAACCGGGGCTGCGGATTTGTGCGAGGCCATGGGAGTCGCGGTGACAAAGTGGGACATGGCGGAAACTGCAAGCGGCGGCCCGTTCCCGGAGATTCTGGACCATGAACTGTTCCTCAACTGCATTCTTGCGCGCCCAGGCACACCGGTCTTCGTCCCCCTTACCGCGTTGAGCGCCCCGCGCCGGCTGAGCGTCATCGGTGACGTGGCCTGCGATCCGGACAGCGACTACAATCCGGTGCCGGTCTATGACCGAGCCACCACCTGGGATCAGCCTGCCATGCGCGTGGCCACCGACCCGGTGCTGGACGTGATGGCCATCGACAACCTGCCGTCGATGCTGCCCGTGGAAAGCTCCGAGGATTACGCTGCGCAACTCTTGCCGTCGCTCCTGACGCTGACCGACATGGAAAGCGGGGTGTGGGCGCGGGCGAAGGCCACGTTTGACACGCATATCGAAGGGATCTGAGAGATGACCATCCATTGGTGCGGCACCGGCTTGTCGGCCGTTCCCGGGTTGCGACGGCTGATCCAGGCCGGGTACCCTGTCACCGTCTGGAACCGGACGGTCGAAAAGGCAAAATCCGAGGTCGGGGATCTGACCGACGACATCCGGGCCTTCGACATCGACAGCCTTGCCGACGTGGTGGCGAAGGGCGACGTGATCGTGTCGATGCTGCCGGGCGACTGGCACGTGCCGCTGGCGGAACTGGCGATTTCGAAGGGCGCGCATTTCGTCTCGTCGTCCTACATCGCCCCGGAAATGCGCGCGCTCGACGACAAGGCGCGCGAGGCGGGTGTGGCGCTGGTCAACGAGGTCGGCCTGGACCCCGGAATCGACCACCTGATGGCCCATGCCTTGATGCACGACTACCGGGCGTCACAGGCGTTCGATCCGCAAAACCACCTGAGCTTCATCTCCTATTGCGGCGGCATCCCCAAAAACCCCAACCCGTTCCGGTACAAGTTCAGCTGGTCGCCGCTGGGTGTGCTCAAGGCGCTGGGTTCGCCCTCGCGCTCGATCCGGGACTACGCACCGCTTGATGTCGCCCGCCCATGGGATGCGATCACCACCTATGTCGCGCCCTTGCCGGTGCCCGAGAGCTTCGAGGTCTATCCCAACCGCGACTCGATCCCGTTCATGCAGGAATACGGGTTCGAAGATCATTGGCCGGTCCGGGAGTTCGTGCGCGGCACGCTGCGACTCAATGGCTGGGCGGATGCCTGGTCAGGGGTTTTCAGCGAAATCGAAACGCTCTCCGGTCCCGAAGGCGACGCGCGGCTCAAGGACATGTCCGACGAATTCTGGGCCGAGAACGCCTATGACGAAGGCGAGCCGGATCGCGTCGTTCTTTGTGTCGGCCTCAAGGCCGAACACGAGGGGCGCGAAGTCTGGCACAAGACCTATGTCCTGGATGCCTGGGGCGACGCGCGCGGCACCGCCATGGCGCGGCTGGTCTCGGTTCCGGTCTCGCTCGCCGTCGAGGCCGTTCTGAACCGCGCCATCCCGGCTGGCGTTCATGCAGCGCCCAGCGACCCCGGACTGGTCGCAGCCTGGATGCGTGAAATCGACAAGCTGGCCCAGCATCTGCAGATCGTCGATCACCTGGCCTGACACGATCCGGCCATCGCAGGCGCAACGCCTTGTGCAAGAACAGCACGACCCCGTGGGGGAAATTGGAACACTCCGGTTGTGACGGGCCGTCCATCAAGCCTGTTGATGGGGCGTCGCACAGATTCCGGCGTTTCCTTTGTGGTCGAACCTGCCATAAAGCCGCTGTGACCGCTCGGAGGTAAAGCATGGCGACCCGCACCGCCGAACCTGTCGAAAACGCCGATACGCCGCAGGGGCTGGCATTCGCCATTGCCGCCTATCTGCTGTGGGGTTTCCTGCCGATCTACATGAAGGCCCTGGCTCATATCCCACCGGCCGAGGTCGTGGCGCATCGGGTGATCTGGTCGGTGCCCGTCGCCGGCGCGCTGCTCATCGTCCTGCGCCGGACGCGCGAGTTGCGCGCGGCGCTGGTCGATCCGCGTATGCTGGTCATGGGCTGCGTGACCGCCGCGCTGATTTCCGTCAACTGGGGCGTCTATGTCTGGGCCATTGGATCCGGAAACGCGCTGGACGCCGCGCTCGGCTATTACATCAACCCGCTCTTCAGCATTGCGCTGGGCGCTCTCTTGTTGCGCGAACGGCTGACCCCGGCACAGCTTGTCGCAATCGCCCTTGCGGCGGCAGCGGTCATTGTCCTGACGATCGACGCCGGACGCCTGCCCGTGGCGGCGGTCGCTTTGACCTTGAGCTGGGGTTTCTATGCCTTCTTCAAGAAATCCCTGCCCATCGGTCCCAACCAGGGATTTCTGCTCGAAGTGCTGATTCTCTCCGTTCCGGCACTGGGATACGTAGCCTACCTTGGCCTGAACGGCACCAGCCATTTCGGCGGTGCGGCATTCGATACCTGGCTGCTGCTGGGATGTGGGTTGGTAACGGCGATCCCGCTGATCGTCTATGCCAACGGCGCCAAGCTGTTGCGCCTCTCGACCATCGGCATATTGCAATACATCGCTCCGACCATGATCTTCCTTACCGCGGTTTTCGTCTTTGGAGAAACGATGGACCGCGCCCGGATGATCGCCTTTCCCATGATCTGGGTCGCCTTGGTGATCTATTCGATCCCACTGGTCCGGCAGATGCGGACTCAGCCCTGATCCAGGATGAGCTGCGCCAGGTGTTGCGCCCACAGCGCGTAGGCGCGCGGGCTAGGATGGTAGCCGTCGGGAGCTGCAAGCGCCGGATCATCCGGAAAATCCAGAGCAAGATGGCGCACCTGCGGAAAACCGGCGACCACCTCCTGCAATCCTTGATCGAGCCGCGCGGCCTGCCGTCCGAGAACCCAGGCCAAGGGCTGCGGCAGAGCCGGAAACCGGTCCATTTGCGGTACGCCGGTAACGACGACCCGCCGCGCACCCAGCCGTCCGGTGAGAACCCGCATCAATTCCCGCTGCCGCGCCATGAAGCGCGCTCTGGTCGTTCCGCGCGTCACATCGTTGACGCCCAGCGCCGTCACAACCACGTCGAACGGGCCTTGGATCGTCCGGAGCCGCTCCAGCGCGTCTTGCGTGGTGTGTCCGGTTGTCGCCTCGAGCCGCCATTCGACCGCATAGCGCCGGCCAAGCCGTTGCACGATCTGCCCGGACAGCGCCTGAGCCTGCGTGCCCGCGCCAACACCCGCGGCCGAACTGTCGCCGGCGATCAGCAACCGCAGGCGCGGTCCGACACCGTCGCGCCCGTCGCGCGGTCCGGTCGGTTCGGGCAGACACAATGCCCTGCGGCGCACGCTCAGGCCTTGCACGGCGAGCACCGGCAACAACGGAACCCGCAATATCTGATCGACGGCGATCGGGCCGGGCATCGTCAGGAAAGCGCCTCCCGGTACTTCAGGAAACGGGCATCGGTCATCACCCGCGCGTTCATCGCGTCACGGAGCGCCCCCACGGTCTTGTAGGGCCGCATCACAACCTCGAAATCCTGTATCAGCCCGGTCTCGTCCAGCGTGATCAGATCAACGCCCACGGCGTCCAGATCGCCCACCCTGCATTGGAACTCCAGCGCCCAGTCACGGCCCGCGCCCATGACCCGGCGATAGCGGAAGTCGGAGAACACCCGGCCCACATGGCCCAGAACCGCGGCGACAGGTTCGCGCCCGGTCCAGGTCTTCCAATAGGTAGGCGGCCGGAAACGGACGTCCTCGGCCAGCAGCGCATGGATCTGCGTTTCGTCGCCCTTGGCAACGACCTCCTTCATCTTTTCGATCGTCGGGTGCATGTTCTGTCCTTTCCGTTGCCGCGAGCGTTGCGGAACCGGTCACGCTCCGCAAGCGCGACGTTGCGGGAACGCGGCCGCTGCGCTAGGCACCCCCTATGAACGAGACCTACGATCCCCCGCAAACCCCGCTGGACGTGCTTTATGAAGATGCGCAGTTGATCGTGGTCAACAAACCTTCGGGCCTGTTGTCGGTCCCGGGAAAGGGGGCGCATCTTTCCGACTGCATGCTGGCGCGGGTTCAGGCGGCCTTCCCTCAGGCGCTGCTTGTGCATCGGCTGGACCGGGACACCTCCGGCGTGATGGTCTTTGCCCAGACCCCGCACGCGCAGCGGCATCTGGGGCTGCAGTTCGAAAAGCGGCAGACCAAAAAGACCTATGTCGCGCGTGTCTGGGGGCGGATGGAGCCCAAGACCGGCACCGTCGACCTGCCGCTGATCGTGGACTGGCCGAACCGCCCGCGCCAGATGGTCTGCCACACGTCGGGAAAGCCGGCGGTGACCGACTGGCGCGTGGTGAAACACGAAGGCGATACGACCCGTGTCCGCCTGTTTCCCATGACCGGGCGTTCGCATCAGTTGCGTGTCCACATGCAGGCCCTGAACCACCCCATTCTGGGCGACCCGTTCTATGCGACCGGCGCGGCGCGCAACTTCCCGCGTCTCATGCTGCATTCCGAGGAGTTGCGCCTGAAGCATCCCGAAGGCGGGGTGTCGAAGAAGTTCCGCGCACCGGCGGAGTTTTGAGCGGCGGTTGACAAGCTCAGGCGGCGCTCCTACCTAGGTCGTCGGTTCGGGTCTCCTGCCGCTCGCGGCCCTTTGGCTTTGGTGAAACCCGGTTGATCGAACATCTGTTGCCCTTTCCCGGCGCGCGGATGGCAAGGCGAGCCCCGTCCAATATTCGCGCCCGTTCATGGAAACGAGGCAAGACATGACACAGATCCGAAACATCGCCCCCGTGGGCGAGCTGAAAGTACAGGCAAAGCGCCTGCGCGAGAAACTGCGTGGCGCGGGCGTGGCCCTGAGCCATGCGCAATCGCTTGAGATGATCGCCCATCAGCACGGCGCGCGCGACTGGAACACGCTGCACGCATTGGCCGGAAACCGGCTGCACCTGAAGGTCGGAGATCGCGTGCAGGGCACCTATCTGGGCCAGCCCTTCACCGGAGAAATCCGCGGCCTGACGATGCTGGGCGACGGTGCGCAGCGGCGGATCACGCTGCAGTTCGACACCCCGGTCGACGTGGTGACCTTCGACAGCTTTTCGGCCTGGCGCCAGCGCGTCAGCGGTCAGATCGGCTGGGACGGGCGGTCGACCCGCCACACCTCGAACGGCGAGCCGCATCTGGTGGTGCGCCCGGCCTGACGCAAACGGGGCAAGGTGCCTGTCCGCGCCTTGCCCCGCAGTTTGTGCGTTCCGGGTCCGGGGTTATTCCGGGGTCCAGCCGCTGACGGCCTTAACCTCCAGGAAGTCCTCCAGACCCCAGACACCGCCTTCGCGCCCGTTGCCGGATTGCTTCATGCCGCCAAAAGGCGAACCGGCGGCCCGCGACTGGCCGTTCATCTCGACCATGCCCGAGCGCAGTTGGCGCGCCATGCGATTGGCGCGGGCGCCGTCCTGCGTCTGGACATAGTTGGTCAGGCCATAGGGCGTGTCATTGGCGATCTCGATGGCCTCTTCCTCGGTGTCGAAGGGGATCATCGTCAGGACCGGGCCAAAGATTTCCTCGCGCGCGATGGTCATCTGGTTGTTGGCGTCGGCAAACACGGTGGGGCGCACGAAATAGCCTTTGTTGAACCCTTCGGGCCGACCGGGACCGCCGGCGACCAGGCGCGCACCCTCGTCGATGCCTTTCGTGATCAGGGCCTGGATCTTGGTCCATTGCAGCTCGTTCACGACGGGGCCGATATGGCGGCCTTCCTGCATCGCCGGGCCCACGGTGACCTTGCCCGCCACCTCGGCCGCGGTTTCTACCGCCTGGTCATAGATCGGGCGCTGCACCAACATCCGGCTGGGCGCGTTGCAGCTCTGGCCGGTGTTGTTCATCATGTGCAGCACGCCGCGCTTGACCGCCTTGTCATCGGCATCGGCAAAGATCACGTTGGCGCCCTTGCCGCCCAGTTCCAGATGCACCTTCTTCAGCGTGTCGGCGGCGTTCTTGGAAATCGCCGTGCCCGCGCGGGTCGAGCCTGTAAAGCTGACCATGTCCACGTCGGGGTGGCCCGAAAGTTGAGTGCCCACGCCGGCCCCGTCCCCGTTCACGAGGTTGAAGACACCGGCGGGGAAGCCTGCCTCGTGCATCATCTCGGCAAAGATCATCGCGTTCAGCGGGCTTTGCTCGGACGGTTTCAGAACCATGGTGCAGCCCGCGATGGCCGCTGCGCCCACCTTCAGCGTGATCTGGTTCATCGGCCAGTTCCACGGGGTGATCAGAGCGGCCACGCCGACCGCCTCATAGATGATCCGGTCATTGGGGGCATGGTCGCCCAGGGGGCGTTCGAACTGGAAGTTCTTGGCCGCACGCACGAAATTCTTCAGGTGCCAGATCCCGGCGCCCACCTGCTGGGTGCGCGACATGTCGATGGGTGCGCCCATCTCGGTCGACATTGCCTGCGCCAGATCCTCGGCGCGGGTGGGGTAGATCTCGATCAGCTTTTCCACCAGCGCGATCCGCTCGGCCACCGGCGTGGCCATCCAGCCCGGCAGCGCCGCCTTGCCCGCCGCCACGGCCGCATCGGTGTCGGCCTGCGAACCCAGCGAGATCACCGTGCAGGGCTCCTCGGTCGAGGGGTCGATGACGTGGAAATCATTGGGCTGGCTGGGGGCGACCCACTGGCCGTTGATGTAAAAGTCGCGTTTCTCGATCATGACGTGTCCTCTTGATCCGCATTCATTCGACCGCTCGGTCGGTTTTCCGGGGCACTCTGTCACCGCAAATCCCGCAGGGCAAGGCAATTCTGGAAATTTGATCAAATCACCGACCGCGCGAAATTTCCCCCACCGCCGCATCAAAGGTTTAACCTGAGGGCAAAGTGATTAGGTTGGCAGCAACCGAGTCGGATTTTTCACAGGAAAGGAGATGCATCATGGGTTTGCGCATCAACGATACCGTCCCCAATTTCACCGCTGAAACGGATCAGGGCACCATCCAGTTCCACGACTGGATCGGCGACAGCTGGGCGATCCTGTTCTCGCACCCCAAGGATTTCACTCCGGTCTGCACCACCGAGTTCTCGGCCGTGGCGCAGTTGAACGACGAATGGGCCAAGCGCAACACCAAGGTGATCGGCGTGTCGGTGGACAGCGCGGAAGATCACAAGAACTGGAAAAAGGACATCGACCAATACGGCAACACCAGGGCGGGGTTCCCCATCATCGCAGACAAGGAACTGGCGGTGTCCAAGGCGTTCGACATGCTGCCGGCCGAATACTACCTGCCGGACAACCCCACTCCGATGGACAGCCAGACGGTGCGCACCGTGTTCATCATCGCGCCGGACAAGACTCTCAAGTTGTCGATGACCTACCCGATGAATGTCGGTCGCAACTTTGCCGAAGTGCTGCGCGCCCTCGACGGGCTTCAGACTGCGGCCAAGGAAAACGTGGCGACGCCAGCCAACTGGAGCCCGGGCGACGACGTGGTGATACCGGTTGCCGTCAGCGACGAGGAAGCCAAGGCCAAGTACGGTGACTTCACCACCCACTTCCCCTACCTGCGCACCACCAAGCTTCCTGGCTAGGGTTTTTGGGGGCGCACGTGCAATTGCGCCCGATACCAACCGCGCTTGATTTCCCGCCCCAGTTTTTTGCTGGGGCGGATCTTTTTCTGGATGGTCGATCCGCCGATCTGCGCTGCAACTTCGCGATTCCTGGTGCCCAGCAGGGCATGAACCGGCTGACCGGTGATCCAGTGCATCTGCAGGAACGTGTCCACCGGGCGGTCCATGCGATCCGTGGCGGCCAGAAGGCGCCGCGCGGCGTTTCGCCCGACCACTTGGCAGACACATTGCAGGCCGATGATCCGCGGAAGGATCAGCTTCAGGCCCGCCCGCTCCTCCAGAACCAGCGCAGGCACTTCCCGCTGTTTGACCGGCAGTCGGATGTAATGATCGGGCGTGGCGTGGTCGCGCAGCAGATGCAGAGCCTCGCCAAACCTTTCCGGGTCGATCCCCAGATCGTCCTCGGCGATGATCGCCAGATCGATGCCGTCCTCCACCAGCTTCCGCCACAGCCGCCGGTGGCTTTCAAAAACGCCGATTTCGGTCGGGCGCAGGGGAAAGGGATAATGCGGCCGGTGCAGGGTGCCGTCAAAAACCTCGACTCCGCCGATCTGATCCGGATCTCGGCCGTTGACCGCTTCGAACAGTTCGGCGTCCGGCAATTCTCGGCACAGCCGTTCGGCGTTCGGGCGGCGCGCGGTGCTGGAAGACATGTGGATGACGAAGGAGCGCATGGGCCATGCTTAAAGCACGGCTACCGGGTTCGGAAGACCGGCCGAAGCCCTGTATGCCCTAGATGTCCGAATTTTGCAGGCGCGCAACGATTTGCCGTCCGCGTCAGCGAACGTCGGGTGACGAGAAATCCGATCGGACCGCAGCCGTATCGTAGATGATGCGGACCGAGGAGAACTTGCTCAGATCGTCGGTCAGGTCAAAAAGATCGACGCATTCGATCGTTGCGGGCCGGCCGTTTCCCACTGTCCGGGTGTAGTCAAAATGAACCGCGGCATGGGTGGGATCCGCAGCACGTTTGCATAATACGCGCGGGCCGGTTGCGGCCCGGAGATTGGCGAGGTCGCCGTTGCGTCCTCGGAAAATAGCGCCTCGAACGCGGTCAGATCCCCCTGATCGATGGCAGCGAGATAGGCCCTGCACAATGCTTCGATCTTCGAGACCTGATCCGCGTCCATCCGCGTTCCCTTCCGGCGCCTTCGTTGTAGCAGGCCCCGATGTGCGGGTCCGCCGAAAAAAAGACCCCGGCACACGGCCGGGGTCTTGGAAAACAGGAAAGCAGGCGGGTTACTCCGCGCTTGCTTCCTTCTTTTCCTTCTTCTCGGGAACGATTTCCTCGCCGGTTTCCTGGTCGATGCATTTCATCGACAGGCGCACCTTGCCGCGATCGTCAAAGCCCAAGAGCTTGACTTTCACTTCCTGACCTTCCTTCAGAACGTCCGACGGATGGTTCAGGCGGCGGTTCTCGATCTGGCTGACATGCACCAGCCCGTCGCGCTTGCCGAAGAAGTTCACGAAGGCGCCGAAATCGACGATCTTCACGACCTTGCCGGTATAGACCTGGCCTTCTTCGGGCTCGGCCACGATCGAGTGGATCATGTCATAGGCTTTCTTGATCGATTCGCCATCGGGCGAGGCAATCTTGATCACGCCGTCGTCGTTGATATCGACCTTGGCGCCGCTGGTTTCCACGATCTCGCGGATCACCTTGCCGCCCGAGCCGATCACTTCGCGGATCTTGTCGGTCGGGATCTGCATGGTCTCGATGCGCGGGGCGTGGATCGAGAACTCGGCGGTCTCGCTCAGCGCCTTGCCCATCTCGTTCAGGATGTGCAGACGGCCGTCCTTGGCCTGGGCCAGGGCTTTCTCCATGATCTCGGGGGTGATGCCCGCGACCTTGATGTCCATCTGCAGCGAGGTGATCCCGTTTTCGGTACCTGCCACCTTGAAGTCCATGTCGCCCAGGTGGTCTTCGTCACCCAGGATGTCGGTCAGAACCGCATAGGAGCCATCCTCTTCCAGGATCAGGCCCATGGCCACACCGGCCACCGGCGCCTTGAGCGGAACGCCCGCATCCATCATCGACAGCGAGCCGCCGCAGACCGATGCCATCGAGGACGAGCCGTTCGACTCGGTGATCTCGGACACCACGCGGATGGTGTAGGGGAAGTCGGTCGGAGCCGGCAGAACCGCCTGCAGCGCGCGCCAGGCCAGCTTGCCGTGGCCCACCTCGCGGCGGCCCGGAGGGCCAACGCGACCCACTTCACCAACCGAGTAGGGCGGGAAGTTGTAGTGCAGCAGGAAGTTCGACTTGAAGTTGCCATGCAGCGCATCGACGAACTGCTCGTCATCGCCGGTGCCCAGCGTGGTCACGGCCAGCGCCTGGGTCTCACCCCGCGTGAACAGGGCCGACCCGTGCGTGCGCGGCAGAACCGAAGTCTCGGCCACGATCGGGCGCACGTCGGTGGTCGAGCGGCCATCGATCCGCTTGCCGCCCTTCACGACGTCGCCGCGCAGAATCGACGCTTCGAGCTTTTTCATCGCCGAGCCGAGGTTTTGGTCCTCAAGCTGTTCCTCGGTCAGTTGCTCCTTGATCGCTTCGCGGGCGGCGGCCACGGCCGCAGTCCGCTCTTGCTTGTCGGTGATTGCAAAGGCGGCGCGCATCTTGTCCTCGCCCGCAGCCTTGACGGCCCCGTAAAGCTCCGAATAGTCCGGCGGCGAGAAGTCGAACGGTTCCTTCGCGCATTCTTCGGCGAAGGAAACGATCAGGTCGATCACCGGCTGGATCTGCTGATGCGCGAAAGTCACCGCGCCCAGCATCTCGGCTTCGGACAGTTCGTAGGCTTCGGATTCGACCATCATTACGGCGTCCTTGGTGCCGGCCACGATCAGATCCAGGCGCTGTTCGGGGTTCAGGCGCAGATCCTGCATGTCGTCCACGGTCGGGTTCAGAACGTATTCGCCGTCGGTGTAGCCCACGCGGCAGCCCGCGATCGGCCCCATGAACGGCACGCCCGAAATGGTCAGTGCGGCCGAAGCGGCGATCATCGCAACGATGTCGGGATCGTTGACCAGATCGTGGCTGAGAACGGTGCACATCACCAGCACTTCGTTCTTGAAACCGGGCACGAACAGCGGACGGATCGGCCGGTCGATCAGGCGCGCGGTCAGCGTTTCCTTTTCGGTCGGGCGCGCCTCGCGCTTGAAATAGCCGCCCGGCACCTTGCCGGCGGCATAGTATTTCTCTTGATAGTGCACGGTCAGCGGAAAAAAGTCCTGACCGGGCTTCTGTTCCCGGGCATAAGTGACCGCGGCATGGACCGTGGTTTCCCCGAGGGTGGCAACAACCGACCCGTCGGCCTGACGGGCAACCTTGCCGGTTTCCAGTGTGAGCGTTTCCTCGCCCCACTGCATTGATTTCGTCGTTACATCAAACATTTGCGTATCCTAGATGGGAGCGCTCCCGGCCCTCCGGGTCTCCCGTTTTCGTGGCGGCCCCATTGCCGCCGACCCCTCTCATCTTTCACTCGAGTGCCGGGGTCATGGCACAACGTCTCAGATGGAGCGCCAATACAGGAGTTTTGGAGGGATTGGAAGCGGCAACCGCATTCCCGAGCAATGGCCTTTGGATGTTTCGCTTGCCGGTGTCCACTGACAAGCCACTTGAACACCCGGGCCGGGGCAGGCGGGGGCTACAGCCCCAGCACGTCCACCATGTCATACTGGCCCGGCGCCTTGCCTTGCCCCCAAAGCGCCGCCTTGAGCGCGCCGCGGGCAAAGATGGCGCGGTCGGTCGCGACGTGGCGCAGCACGATCCGCTCGCCGGGCGCGGCGAACAGCACGTCATGCTCTCCCACGATGTCGCCGCCCCGAATGGCGTGAAAGCCGATGTCGCCGCGTTTGCGGGCACCGGTGATGCCGTCGCGGGCGCGGTCGGAGACCTCGGCCAGGACCACGCCGCGCCCCTCGGCGGCGGCCTCGCCCAGCATCAAGGCGGTTCCCGAGGGCGCATCGACCTTGTGGTGGTGGTGCGCCTCGATCACCTCGATGTCGAAATCGGCGTCCAGCGCCGCCGCCACCTTGCGCGTCAGTTGCACCAGCAGGTTGACCCCGAGGCTCATGTTGCCCGCCCGCACGATCACCGCATGACGCGCGGCCGGTTCAAGCGCCGCGATCTGCGCCTCGGTCATTCCCGTGGTGCCGATCACGTGCACGCAGCGTGCCTGGGCGGCCAGTTCCGCGAAACCCAGCGTGGCCTCGGGCGCGGTGAAGTCGATGACGGCCTGCGCCCTGGCGAAGGCTTCGAGCGGATCGTCGGTCACGGCCACGCCCAAAGGCTGGCCGCCCATCGCCTCGCCCACGTCCCGGCCGATCCACTCATGCCCCTCGCGCTCGACGGCGCCGACCAGGCGCGCCCGGTCGCTTTCGGTCACGGTGCGTATCAGCATCTGGCCCATCCGGCCGGAAGCTCCGGTGACGACGATGCCGGGAATATGGGTCATGGCGCAGGTTCCCCCTGGAAATCGACTCGGTGCCTCCTACCCGGTTCGCGACCGCTTGGCAAAGCCCCGCTTTGCGCTTAGATCGGGATTCATGGCTAAGAACAAGTTCCACGACGGCCCCGGCCCTTCGCAGCGTCAGCTTCGCGTCGGCGAACTGATCCGCCGCACGCTCTCGGACGTGCTGGCGCGCGGTGACGTGCATGACCCGGATCTGAACCGGCTGTCGATCACCGTGGGCGAGGTGCGCACGTCGCCCGATCTCAAGATCGCCACGGCCTATGTTCTGCCGCTCGGCGGCAAGGGGCAGGAGGACGTTCTCCAACTGCTGGCCCGCAACAAGGGTGAGCTGCGCCGGGTGGTCGGACGCAAGGTCGGTTTGAAATTCGCACCCGATCTGCGCTTCCGGCTCGACGAGACCTTCGACCGGCTCGACGAGACGCGGCGCATGTTCGAACAGGACGCGGTGCGCCGCGATCTCGACGAGTGATCCGGTCGCTTTCGGCTCTGGCGTTGGCCGTGTCGGCCACCGCGGCCGTCGCGGTGGAATGCCGTGATCTGACCCATCAGGGCAACCGGTTCACGATATGCGAAGTGGACGCTAGCGCCGAAGACCTGCGGCTGTTTCTGAACGACGACCAGGGCGCGCTGCTCGGGCAGTTCTCGGCAGTGGACGACTTGCTGGAATCCGACGGCAAGCGTCTGTCCTTTGCGATGAACGCGGGCATGTATCACGACGACCGCTCGCCGGTGGGGCATTATGTCGAAAACGGCGACGAACAGATGCGGGTGATCACCAATCCCGGTCCCGGCAATTTCGGGTTGCTGCCCAACGGCGTGTTCTGCATCCGCAAGGGCCGCGCCGACGTGATCGAGACCCTGCACTTCGTCGAGACCGCGCCAGATTGCCGGTTCGCCACGCAGTCCGGTCCGATGCTGGTGATCGACGGCGCCCTGCATCCGCGGTTTCTGCCCGACTCCACCTCGCGCTACATCCGCAACGGGGTCGGGACGAGCGCCGACGGAACCCGCGCCATCTTTGCGATTTCACGGGACTACGTGACCTTCCACGAATTCGGCAGCCTGTTCCGGGACGTGTTGGAAACACCCAACGCGCTCTATTTCGACGGCAACATCTCGCGCCTTCATGCCCCGCAGATCGGCCGTTCGGATGCGGGCTTTGCCCTTGGCCCGATCGTCGGCGTGGTGGAAAGCCGGGACTGACCGCGCGTCCGGTGCGGCGGCATCGCCTTCGTGACCCGCAAGCCTCGGCAAATTGACAGGGCCCGGCCGATCCGCTAGGTCGCGCGCCTCGGCAAAAGACAAGGTGCTTCATGGGACGCAAACGCAAGGGCCGTGACATTTCCGGTTGGCTGGTCGTGGACAAGCCCGCGGGCATGACTTCGACCGCCGTCGTCAACAAGGTGCGCTGGGCCTTCGACGCAAAAAAGGCCGGTCATGCAGGAACGCTCGATCCCGATGCCACCGGCGTGCTGGCCGTTGCTCTGGGCGAGGCGACCAAGACCGTCCCTTATGTCACCGACGCCCTCAAGGCTTACGTGTTCACTGTCCGGTTGGGTCAGGCCACCAATACCGACGATGCCGAGGGCGAGGTGATCGCAACCAGCGACAGACGCCCCGGCGACGACGAGATCAAGGAGGCGCTGCAGCCGTTTCTGGGCGAGATCATGCAGGTGCCGCCCAAGTTTTCCGCCGTCAAGATCGACGGCCAGCGCGCCTACAAGCTGGCCCGCGACGGCGCGGAGCCGGAACTGGAGGCGCGCCCGCTCTGGGTCGAAGAACTGATCCTCGTGGACCGGCCCGATCCCGATCACGTCGTCCTGGAAATGATCTGCGGCAAGGGCGGTTACGTGCGTTCCGTCGCCCGCGATCTCGGTGTGGCGCTGGGGTGTTTCGGTCATGTCACGTCCCTGCGCCGCATGTGGTCCGGCCCGTTCGACGCCAAGGATGGCCTGAGCATCGCGCAGATCGACGAACTGGCCCGGACGCCCGCGCTCGACACCCATCTGCGCCCGCTCGAAGACGGGTTGGTGGATCTTCCGGAGCTGAAATGCACGCCCGAAGGCGCGGCGCGGCTGCGTCACGGCAATCCGGGGATGGTGCTGGCGGCCGATGTCGAATACGGCGACGAAGCCTGGGCGTCGTTCGACGGCAGGGCCGTGGCCGTGGGTGTCTACAAGGCCGGTGAACTGCATCCCAGCCGGGTGTTCGCCACCTGACAGGTCCGGGTTTGCGTGCGCCGCGCGATGCGTTAGAGACACCCCATGATCACCCGCTCGCATACCAAGGGCGATGCGCCCTCGACCGCCGTCTATTCCGATTGTGAACGCTACCGCTACAGCCTCACGCGGGTCTGGGATTCGGCCGGTCGGCGGGCGCTGTTCGTGATGCTGAACCCCTCGACGGCGACCGAGGTGCAGAACGATCCCACGGTCGAACGCTGCGAACGGCGCGCCAGGGCGCTGGGCTTTGGCGCGTTCCAGGTCACCAACATCTTTGCCTGGCGCGACACCGATCCGCGCCGGATGCGCGCCGCGCCTGATCCGGTGGGGCCGGAAAACGACGCGGCCATACTGGCCGGCGTGGACTGGGCCGATCAGGTGATCGCCGCATGGGGTACCCATGGCGCCCACATGGGCAGGGGACCGGCGGTCGCGCGGCTTTTGCGGGGCACGGGACGGCCGTTGTTCCACCTCGGACTGACCAGGGACGGGCATCCCAAACACCCCCTCTACATCGCCTATACTCAACAGCCCGAACCCTGGCGCATGTGCACGGATCGTTAACCAGTCGTGCAGTTGGGTTTTGACCGAACCTCTTGAAACATGGGATATTTCCCGTGGGCGGGTATTTGGCTTTCGGAGGTTGGGGATGTTCCTGTTCGCAAGTTTGCTCGGGCTGGCGGCGGTCGGCGGCATGGCCTTCATGGTCGGCGGGGCTTCTGCAACCGACGATGAAGACCTGATAGACGGGTCTGCCGAAGACACGGCAGAGGAGGACGCGCCGACCGGTGATCTGCTGCTGATCGAAGACAGCGATGCATTTCCCGACCCAGAAGCCCCTAAGCCCGATACAGGGACAGTGATCAGCGAGTTCGACGGCAATCGCGTTGTCGCGGGGGATGCGGGCGACGATTTCATGCGTGGCGGC
Organism: Ruegeria sp. BHSB196; assembly: GCF_059613135.1. Taxonomy (NCBI): domain Bacteria; kingdom Pseudomonadati; phylum Pseudomonadota; class Alphaproteobacteria; order Rhodobacterales; family Roseobacteraceae; genus Ruegeria; species Ruegeria sp. BHSB196. Next base: position 20,083 of record NZ_JBXWRY010000012.1, on the reverse strand, counting down.
GACGGCAACGACCAGATCAACGGTTATGCGGGTGACGACACCATCGACGGGAGCCTTGGCAATGACACGCTGTTCGGTGCCGAGGGGGATGACGTGCTGCGCGGCGGCGGCGGCGATGACGAGATCCATGGCGAGGACGGGCAGGACCGGATCGCCGGGGATGACGGTGACGACGCGCTGCACGGTCATTTCGGCCGTGACGACCTTCGGGGCGGCGATGGCCGTGACACGCTGTTCGGCGGTCAGGATGGCGACCGGCTGCTGGGCGAGGGCGGTGAAGACGCGCTGCATGGCGGGGACGGCGACGACCTTTTGTCCGGCGGTGAGGGGTCCGACACGCTGTTCGGCGGCGACGACAATGACACTCTGTCGGGCCGCGACCCGGACGGGGCCGCGACCACGGACTATCTGAATGGCGGAGCGGGCAACGACACGATCCTTGCAGGCGATGCAGATATCGTGTCCGGGGGCGCGGACGGCGACGATATCTTGTTGGAGCCGGAGCAGATCCAGAACGCTGTGACCGTCATGGATTTCGAACCAGGCGCAGATCGCCTGCTGGTGACATGGGACGAGGCCGGGGAACCGGAAATCGGAATCGAGCCCGATGCCCAGGACGAGACCCTGACGCGCATCCTGGTTGCGGGGCAGGAAATCGCGCATCTGCACAGTTCGGGGCCGGTCACGGTGGAGGATATTCTGCTGGTTCGCGAGGCGGATCTGCCGCGGTTCGGCCTGGACGCCTGACGCGGCAAAAACCCTTTGCCAATCGCGGCAAAACTGCCTATACGCGCCCATCCGTCCCGGAATCGGGGCGGCACTCTCCATGGGCCTGCGCTGGACGACATCCCGGCCTGCGCCTGCAACGCCAACCTTCGAAGGAGACCCCGATGTCGATCACTGCTGAAGAAAAAGCGCGTGTAATCAAGGAGTTCGCGACCAAGGACGGCGACACCGGCTCGCCCGAAGTCCAGGTCGCCATCATGACTTCGCGCATCAACACGCTGACCGAACACTTCAAGACCCACAACAAGGACAACCACGGTCGTCGTGGGCTTTTGAAGATGGTGGCGCATCGCCGCAAGTTGCTGGACTATCTGAAAGGCAAGGACGAGGCGCGGTATCAGGATCTGATCAAGCGTCTGGGCATCCGCCGCTGAGCGGGATTTCGTCCGGTTTGTACCGACCCCGGAACCGGCTTGTGCCGTTTTGTACGCCCGCCACTCGGCGGGCGTTTTCCTTTGCCGGGCGCTTGCGCGTCCCCCTGACCCACATGCACCGGACCGGCGCGGTGGCTTGACCCCGGTTCAACCCAGTGGCCCGGTGCGGTAGAGGCGGATCTTGGTGCCGCCGTGATCGACCACCGGGCCGGGCGCGGTCAGCGGCAGGCGGGTCGCCCGAGCGAGACCTGGACTTGCGGTCACCAGACCGACGCGCCAGCCCTGGAACCGCTCGGACAGAACCTTTCCCAAAGATCCATAAAGCGCGCGCAGCCGCTTTTCGTCGCCGATGCGCCCGCCATAGGGCGGGTTGACGATCACCAGTCCGGGCGGACCGGGGGGCGGTTTCAAGGCGCTGACGCTGCGCTGCTCAAACCGGGTGATCGCCGCGACGCCGGCGCGGGCGGCGTTGGTCCGGCCGGCCTCGATGGCGCCGGCGTTGCGGTCGGACCCGTGGAACAGCAGATCGACCTGGTGTTCCGAACGGCCGGCCTTCATCGCGCGCCACGCCTCGGGATCGAAGGTCGCCAGGTGCTCGAAGGCGAAACCTCGGACGCGGCCGGGGTCGAGGCCGAGAGCGATCTCGGCCGCTTCGATGACAAAGGTTCCCGAGCCGCACATCGGGTCGAGCACCGGCTCGGTCCCGGCATAGCCGCATTCGCGCAGGAACATCGCGGCCATCGTCTCGCGCATGGGGGCCTTGGCGACAGCCTCCTTGTGGCCGCGCTTGTGCAGGGGCTCGCCCGAGCTGTCGACGGAAAAGGTGCAGAGATCCTTTTCGATCCGCAGCATGACCCGCACCTGCGCATCGGAGGAAACCGGCGCGCCGAGCGTTTCCGCGATGGCGGTCTCGACCCGCTGCCGGGCCGCGCCGGCATGGTAGATGCGGGATTTGCGGCTGGCCGCCTCGACGCGCACCGGCACGTCGGGCCTCAGCACGTCGCCCCAGGGAAACCTGCGCGCCCGCTTGTCGAGCTGCGCCAGGTGAACGGCCGGAAACGCGCCGATGCGGACCAGAACCCTGTTCGCGCCGCGCAGGTGCAGGTTGGCCCGCCAGACCTCGGACCAGTCGCCGCGACAGGTCACGCCGCCGGGAACCGCGCGCGGTTCGGCAAAGTTCCTTTCGGCGGCTTCGGCCCTCAGCGGCTCTTCCAGGCCGGGCGTGGCCACCAGAAACAGGTCGAGAATTTCCCCCTGGGTCATGGCGGCTGCATATACCGCGGGCGGGTGCGGCGCGAGGCGAAATTGCGCCGGATGCGGCACATGGCGGTTAAAATCGACGCACCGGACGGATTTTGGGCGGTAACGGGTTTGCCTTTGAGGACATCCCCGCGTAAAGGGACCGTGACCAAGGCACCCCCTGCGGATTCCGGTCGCATTCTGGCGGATTTGCCGGTTGATCGGCGGCGACTTCCGGGTATCTGCGGTGCCGACGCGGACCAGCTGGGGACAGGCTGGCATGGGAACAGGGCTCGAAAAGAACGTAGCGACATGCAAACTTTCAAACTGAAAAAGGGGCTGGACCTGCCGGTTGAGGGTGCGCCCGAACAAAAGATCCATCCAGGGCCGGAATTCGGAAGCGTCGCCGTTCTGGGCGCCGACCATGTCGGTCTCAAGCCCCGGATGCTGGTGCAGGAAGGCGATACGGTGCAGCGCGGCACGCCGCTGTTCTGCCACAAGGATGTGCCCGAGGCGATGATGGTCGCCCCGCTGAGCGGCCGGGTGGTGGCCATCAACCGCGGGGCGCGGCGGGTTCTGCAGAGCGTGGTGATCGAGATCGGCGACATCAACGATGCGGGCCTGGATTTCTCGGGCGTCGGTGACGCGGAAACCGCCGAAGGGGTGACGGCGCGGCTGTGCGCCGCCGGATTGTGGACATCGTTCCGGACCCGGCCCTATTCCAAGATGCCGGTGCCGGGCAGCGCGCCGCAGGCGATCTTTGTCACCGCCATGGAGAGCGAGCCGCTGGCCCCCGATGCGGCGCTGATCATCGCGGATGCGGGCGAGGCGTTTGCCGCCGGTCTGGCGGCGGTGTCGAAACTGACCGAGGGCAAGACCTATCTGTGCCAGAGGGACGGCGACGCCATTCCCGGCGCCGATTTGCCGGGGGTCGAGGCGGCGGCGTTTTCCGGTCCGCACCCGTCGGGCCTGGCCGGCACCCATATCCATTTCCTGGAACCGCCCAGGGCCGATTCTCAGGTCTGGACCATCGGCTATCAGGACGTGATCGCGATCGGGCGCCTGATGCAGAGCGGGCATCTGGACCCCAACGTCGTGATCGCCCTGTCCGGCCCCGAGGCGCGCCAGCCGCGCCTGATCCGCACGGTCATGGGCGCCTCGACCGACGATCTGACCCGCGACGAGATCAAGTCTGACGGGCCGATGCGGGTGATCTCGGGCTCGATCCTGTCGGGCCGTCACGCGGAGGGGCCGGGGGCCTATCTGGGCCGTTTCGCCCGGCAGATTTCGATCATCCGCGAGGATCGCGAGCAGATCCCGCTGGGCTGGATCCGGCCGATGCCGTCGAAATACGCGGTGCAGCCGGTTCTGGGCTCGGCCTTTGCCCGCAAGCTGTATGCGTTCACCAGCAATCTCAACGGCGGCCGCCGGGCCATGGTGCCCACCGGCACCTTCGAGCAGCTGATGCCGCAGGACTATCTGCCGACACAGCTGCTGCGGGCGCTGCTGGTGATGGACACCGACACCGCGCAGGCGCTGGGCGCGCTGGAACTGGACGAAGAGGATCTGGGCCTTGTCGGCTTTGCCTGTCCGGCCAAGTACGAATACGGGCTGGCGCTGCGCGACTGCCTGACCAAGATTGAGAAGGAGGGCTGAGCCGGATGGGTCTGCGCAGCTTCTTTGACCGGATCGAGCCGCATTTCACCAAGGGCGGCCGCTACGAAAAGCTCTTCCCCATCTACGAGATGGTCGAGAGTTTCATCTATACGCCCAAGACCGTCACCACGGTCGCGCCGCATGCCCGGTCCTACGTGGATATGAAGCGGATCATGACCTATGTCGTGATCGCCACCATCCCCTGCATCCTGTGGGGGATGTGGAACACCGGCTATCAGGCCAACTCGGCGCTGGCGGTGATGGGCCCCGAGGCGGCGACCGGCTGGCGGATCGCGCTGTTGCAGATGTTCGGCATCTCGCTGGACCCGGCCAGCGCCTTTGGCAACCTGATGCACGGGTTCCTGTATTTCCTGCCGATTTACGTCACGACGCTGGTCGCCGGCGGCATCTGCGAGGTGATCTTTGCCACGGTGCGTGGGCATGAGGTGAACGAGGGCTTTCTGGTCACGTCGATGCTCTACACGCTGATCCTGCCGGCCACGACGCCGCTGTGGCAGGTGGCGCTGGGCATCATGTTCGGCGTGGTGATCGGCAAGGAGGTGTTCGGCGGCACCGGCAAGAACTTTCTCAACCCCGCGCTGGTGGGCCGGGCGTTCCTGTATTTCGCCTATCCGGCCTACATGTCGGGCGATGCGGTCTGGACGCCGGTGGACGGGTTCTCGGGCGCGACCGCGCTGGGGGTGTCGGCGGCCGAGGGCTATCAGGCGCTGGCCGCGGACGGCATCACCTGGTGGAACGCGTTCTTCGGCACCATCCAGGGCAGCTTTGGCGAGACCTCGACCCTGGCCTGCATGATCGGGCTGGCGTTTCTGCTGATGACCCGGATCGCCAACTACCGCCTGATCGTCGGCTGTCTGGCGGGAACGATCGTGTTCACCTGGCTGCTGAACCTGATCGGATCGGACACCAACCCGATGTTCGCGATGCCGTGGTACTGGCACCTGGTGCTGGGCGGCTATGCCTTCGGGCTGGCCTTCATGGTGACCGAGCCGGTCTCGGCCAGCCACACCAACATGGGCCGCTACATCTATGGCGCGCTGATCGGAGTGATGGTGGTGCTGATCCGCGTGCTCAACCCGGCCTTTCCCGAGGGCATGATGCTGGCCATCCTGTTCGGCAATGTCTTTGCGCCGCTGATCGACTATTTCGTCGTGCAGGCGAACATCAAACGGAGGGCGCGTCGCCATGTCTGACACGCAAACCCCCGAACCCAGGGGCGCCATCGCCCGGTTCCTGGCGGCTTCGCCGGATTCGGTGGGCAAGACCATCCTTGTCGCCGTGGCCGTGTGTCTGGTGGCCTCGATGATCGTCTCGGCCGCCGCGGTCAGCCTGCGCCCGGTGCAGGAGGCCAACCGGCTGAAGGACAAGCAGGTGAACGTCCTGCAGGTGGCGGGCATCTACGAGCCGGGCCTGGATGTCAGCGAGGCCTTCGCGGCGTTCGAGCCGCATGTGCTGGAGCTGGCGACCGGCGCGTTCGTGGACGACCGGTTCGATCCGGCCACGTTCGACGATCTGGCCGCCGCCAGCGATCCCGAACTGAGCGTCGCGCTGGACAACGATCCGGCGGGGATCGGCCGCAAGGCGAAATACCGGGTGATCTATCTGCTGCGCGACGAGGCGGGGGCGCTGGACAAGGTGATCCTGCCGCTGCACGGCTATGGGCTGTGGTCCACGCTCTATGGCTTCATCGCGCTGGAGAACAACGGCAACGACATTTTCGGTCTGCAGTTCTACCAGCATGGCGAAACACCGGGTCTGGGCGCCGAGGTGGACAATCCGCGCTGGAAGGCGCTGTGGAGCGGCAAGAGGCTGCGCGACGAGGCGGGCGATCTGCAGATCTCGGTGTCCAAGACGCAGCCCGCGGCCGGACCCGAGTTCCACATTGACGCGCTGGCCGGGGCAACGCTGACCACCGTCGGCGTGGACAATCTGGTGAAATTCTGGATGGGGGATGCGGGCTATGGCCCGTTCCTGGCCAGGCTGCAAGCAGGAGAGATCTGATGTCCCAGACAAGGAAACAGCTTCTGGTCGATCCGCTGGTCGATAACAACCCGATCACGCTGCAGGTGCTGGGCATCTGTTCGGCGCTGGCGGTGACGTCGTCGCTGCAGGTGTCGATGGTGATGGCGCTGGCGGTGATCTTCGTCACCTCGTTCTCGTCCTTCTTCATCTCGTGCCTGCGCAACCAGATTCCCGGCTCGATCCGGATCATCGTGCAGATGGTCATCATCGCCTCGCTGGTGATCCTGGTCGATCAGATCCTCAAGGCCTATGCCTTCGAGATCTCGAAAACCCTGTCGGTCTTCGTCGGCCTGATCATCACCAACTGCATCGTCATGGGCCGGGCCGAGGCGTTCGCGATGAAGAACCCGCCGGTCGCGTCCTTCATCGACGGGCTGGGCAACGGCATGGGCTACGGCCTGATCCTGATGCTGGTCGGGTTCATCCGCGAACTGTTCGGGTCGGGGTCGCTGTTCGGCGTCGCCATCCTTGAAACGGTGAACAATGGCGGCTGGTACGTGCCCAACGGGATGCTGCTGCTGCCGCCGTCGGCGTTCTTCATCATCGGGCTGATCATCTGGGCCTTCCGCACGTGGAAGCCGAACCAGGTCGAGGAACGGGAATACAAGATCCAGCAGGTAGAGGCGCACTGATGGAAGGTCTCATCTCACTGGCCGTCAAGGCCATCTTCGTCGAAAACCTCGCGCTCAGCTTCTTTCTCGGCATGTGTACCTTCATCGCCGTCAGCAAGAAGATCTCGACCGCGCTGGGCCTGGGCATTTCGGTGATGGTCGTGCAGACGATCACCGTGCCCGCCAACAATCTGCTGCTGAACTACCTGCTGAAACCGGGGGCGCTGGCCTGGGCCGGGTTTCCGGATGTGGATCTGACCTTTCTTGGCCTGATCACGTATATCGGCGTGATCGCGGCGATGGTGCAGATCCTGGAGATGATCCTGGATAAGTACTTTCCGCCGCTCTACAACGCGCTGGGCATCTTCCTGCCGCTGATCACGGTGAACTGCGCCATTCTGGGCGGGTCGCTGTTCATGGTCGAACGCGACTATGACTTTGCCGAGGCGGCGACCTATGGCCTGTCCTCCGGTTTCGGCTGGGCGCTGGCGATCACCGCGATGGCGGGCGTGCGCGAAAAGCTGAAATATTCGGACATTCCGGATGGGCTGCAGGGGCTTGGCATCACCTTCATCACCGCGGGGCTGATGGCGATGGCCTTCATGTCCTTCTCGGGCGTGAAACTCTGAAGGGGGCAGGGGCATGGAAACTTTCTCGCTCGGCGTCGTCCTTTTTACCCTGATCGTTCTGGCGCTGGTGGCCGTCATCATGGTGGCGCGCTCGCGGCTGGTCTCGACCGGCAATGTCAACATCACCATCAACGGGGAAAAGACGATCTCGGTCCCCGCCGGCGGCAAGCTGCTGCAGACGCTAGCGGAGCAGAAGCTGTTCGTCCCCTCGGCCTGCGGCGGCGGCGGCACCTGTGCGCAGTGCCGGGTGCGGATTCATTCCGGCGGCGGGTCGATCCTGCCGACCGAGGAAAGCCACATCACCAAGCGCGAGGCCGCCTGCGGCGACCGCCTGTCATGCCAGGTGGCGGTCAAGCAGGACATGGACATCGAGGTTCCCGAAGAGGTCTTCGGCGTCAAGAAATGGGAATGCACGGTGCGCTCGAACGACAACGTGGCGACCTTCATCAAGGAGCTGGTGCTGGAACTGCCCGAGGGCGAGGACGTGAATTTCCGCGCCGGCGGCTACATCCAGATCGCCGCGCCGGAGCACCAACTGACCTATACCGATTTCGACGTGCAGGACGAATATCGCGAGGATTGGGACAAGTTCAATCTGTGGCAGTACAAGTCGGTGGTGTCCGAGCCGATCGAGCGCGCCTATTCGATGGCGAACTATCCCGAGGAAAAGGGCATCATCATGCTCAACGTCCGGATCGCCTCGCCGCCGCCGGGCGCGGACGGGATCCCGCCGGGGCAGATGTCGTCCTACATCTTCAACCTGAAGCCGGGCGACAAGGTCACGATCTCGGGCCCGTTCGGCGAGTTCTTCGCCCGCGACACCGACAAGGAGATGGTGTTCATCGGCGGCGGCGCCGGCATGGCGCCGATGCGCAGCCACATCTTCGACCAGCTCAAGCGCCTGAAGACCAAGCGCAAGATCACCTTCTGGTATGGCGCGCGGTCGCGGCGCGAGATGTTCTATGTCGAGGATTTCGACATGCTGGCGGCCGAGAACGAGAATTTCGAATGGCACGTGGCCCTGTCCGACCCGCAGCCGGGCGACGACTGGAGCGGCTATACCGGGTTTATCCACAACGTGCTGTTCGAGGAATATCTCAAGAACCACCGCGCACCCGAGGATTGCGAATATTACATGTGCGGGCCGCCGATCATGAACCAGTCGGTCATCAAGATGCTGCTGGATCTTGGAGTGGACCGCGAGGACATCATGCTGGACGATTTCGGCGGGTAGAAAGGGAACCGGCGCGGGCTGCGCCGGTTCTTGCGTTCCGGGGGGTCAGAGGCGCAGGTCGCTGGCCGCGCGCGGCAGGCAGGATTTCACGTCGAACAGCACCGAGACCGGCTTGCCCAGGCCGCGGATTCGGGCGGGGTCGAGGCGGGTGAATTCCCGGTGCGGCACGGCAAGAACGATGCCGTCATAGGTGCCGGGGCGGGGCCGGTCCGTCAGTTCGATCCCGAATTCCCGCCTGGCGGCCTCGGGGCTGGCATGCGGGTCGTGCACATCGACCGCGATGCCGTAGCTGGCGAGTTCGGTCACGATGTCGATCACCCGCGTGTTGCGCAGGTCTGGGCAGTTTTCCTTGAAGGTCAGGCCCATCACCAGCACCCGCGCGGCGCCCACGTCGATCCCCTTGCGGGTCATGGCCTTGACCAGCTGCGCGACGACATAGGTGCCCATGCCGTCGTTCAGCCGCCGCCCGGCGAGGATGATCTGGGGATGATAGCCGTATTCCTCGGCCTTGTGGGTCAGGTAATAGGGATCGACCCCGATGCAGTGGCCGCCGACCAGACCGGGACGGAACGGCAGGAAGTTCCACTTGGTGCCCGCCGCCTCCAGCACGGCGCGGGTGTCGAGCCCCATGCGGCCGAAGATGATCGCCAGTTCGTTGACCAGCGCGATGTTGAGGTCGCGCTGGGTGTTCTCGATCACCTTGGCGGCTTCGGCGACGCGGATGCTTTCGGCCTTGTGGGTGCCCGCGGTGACGATCCGGGCATAGAGCGCATCGACCAGATCGGCCACGTCGGGCGTCGAGCCCGAGGTGACTTTGCAGATGTCCTGCAGGCGGTGGGTCCGGTCGCCGGGATTGATCCGCTCGGGGCTGTAGCCGACGAAGAAATCCGTGTTGAAGCGCAGGCCCGAGACCCGTTCGAGCACCGGCACGCAGTCCTCTTCGGTGGCGCCGGGATAGACGGTGGATTCGTAGATCACCAGGTCGCCGGGTTTCAGAACCCGGCCCACGGTTTCCGAGGCGCGGATCAGCGGACCCAGATCGGGGCGCTTGTTGGCGGTGATCGGGGTGGGCACGGTGACGATGTAGGTGTTGCAGCCGGCGATTTCGGCCGGGTCCGCGGAGAACCGCAGATGCGCGGCCTCGGCCAGCTCGTCCGGCGTCACCTCCTGCGTCGAATCCCGGCCCGCGCCCAGTTCGGCGATCCGGTCGGGATTGATGTCGAACCCGACCACCGGCCAGACCCGCGCAAAGGCCACGGCCAGCGGAAGCCCGACATAGCCCAGGCCGATGACCGCGATGGTGCGGGTCTCAAGCTCGGATACGGTCATGCTGCCCTCGCTGCCTCATTTGCCGTGATAGTCGCGGAACCAGGCGACGAAACGGGCGATGCCGTCCCGCACGTCGGTCTGCGGCCGGTAGCCGGTCAGGCGCTGCAGCAGCCTTGTATCGGCCCAGGTCGCCGGCACGTCGCCCTTTTGCATCGGCATGTAGTTGCGGATCGCCTTCTTGCCGAGCGCCGCTTCGATGGCTTCGACGAAGTCCATCAGCCGCACCTTGTCGGCATTGCCGATGTTGACGATCCGGTAGGGCGCGACGGGAGACAGGCTGTCGCCGTCTTCGATGTCTTCGGGTTTTTCGGGCCGGGCGGGGGCCGCATCGATCAGCAGGCGGATGCCGCGCACCAGATCCTCGACATAGGTGAAGTCGCGATACATCTCGCCGTGGTTGTAGATGTCGATCGGGCGGTCGTCGAGGATGGCATCGACGAATTTGTAGAGCGCCAGATCGGGCCGGCCCCAGGGGCCGTAGACGGTGAAGAACCGGAACATGGTGGTGGGGATGTTCCAGAGATGGGCATAGGAATGGCCCATCGCCTCGTTCGCCTTCTTGGTGGCGGCGTAGATCGTCAGCTGCGTGTCGGCCTTGTCCACCTCGGCAAAGGGCATGTCCTCGTTCGCGCCGTAGACCGAGGAGGTCGAGGCCATCAGCAGGTGATCGACCGCGTGCTGGCGCGCGACCTCCATGACGTTGAAGGTGCCGACCACGTTCGAGTCGACGTAGCTGCGCGGGTGTTCGAGGCTGTAGCGCACCCCCGCCTGCGCCGCGAGGTGCACGATCACGTCGGGCTGGAACGTGTCGGCCACCTGCATCAGCCGCTCGTGGTTTTCCAGCAGATCCTCGGTGGCGGTGAAATTCGGCGTCTGAAGCAGCATCTGGTGGCGGCGGCGCTTGAGGGCGACGTCGTAATAGTCGGTCATCCCGTCATAGCCATGCACCCGGAACCCTTCGTCCAGAAGCAGCCGGCTCAGGTGAAAACCGATGAACCCGGCGGTTCCGGTGACAAGAACTTTTCTCATGGCATCCCTCGCTGCATCGCCGACCACTACTGGGCCATTTCCGGGCATGGGGTCAATGACTGAGTGCGGGCGGGCACCCTGGCCTGCCGGGACCGTTCCCGTGACGCCGGATTCCGGTCGCGGCGGCGAAAATCCGGGTTTTTCGAATGTCGGGGCGGGCGTACTTGCCAGCTTGGGGTTGCGCTGCCACTATGGCCGGGACCGGGCCGGTTTTCGCCGGGAAAAGGAGTCCGCGCCATGATCGCGCTGCTGTTTGCGCTTTTGACGATTTGCATGATTCTGGCGTTTGTCGACCTGCGGCGAGTCTCCTATGCGGTCTTTGCCGTCACCCTTCTGCTCAGCATCTATTGGTTGAAGTACCACGCAACCACTCAGCTGACGATTCAACTTTGAGGGCGCCCGCATGACCCTGACCGCCGAAACGTCCCGCACGCTGAACGCGATCGGGATGCTGCTCGTCTGCCTCGTCCTGATCCTGGCCTATGCCTATCAGTTCACCCTGGACGAGCTGCCCTGTCCGCTGTGCCTGCTGCAGCGCGTCGGCCTGGTGGCGGTCGGATTCGGGCTGGGGCTGAACCTGCTCTACGGGCCGCGCCCGCACCATTACGCGCTGGTCCTGATCGCGGCGGTCTATGGCGGCAGTGTCTCGATCCGCCAGATCCTGCTGCATATCGTGCCCGGCACCGGCCACTATGGCTCGCCGGTGCTGGGGCTGCACTATTACACGTGGGCGGGCATCAGCTTTTTTCTGATCATCGTCGGCACGTCGATCATGTTGCTGTCGGAAAACCAGTACAGACGCCCGGCGGGCGCGGATACCGAGCCGCGTTTCGGGGGCAACCAACTGGCGAAGGTCGCGTTCTTCGTGATGCTGGCGCTGGCGGTCGGAAATGCCGTTTCGACCCTGTTGGAATGCGGCCCGACGGTCTGTGCCGATCCGCCGACGGATTACAAGCTGTTGCAGGGATCGCAGGGCGACGGTTCCTGACAACGCCGAAAGGGAGGAAGATCATGGGACTTTTGGGACAGCCGCTGGGGTATTACGACTACCTGACCTTCGTGGCGCTGATCCTGCTGCTGCTGGCGGTCATGGCGTTGGTTCTGTTTCTCATGGGGCTGCCCGGGCGCATCGCCATCAGCCGCAACCACCCCCATGCCGAGGCGGTCAAGATCATGGGCTGGATGGGTTTTCTGGCGGTGGTGCCCTGGGTGCATGCGTTCATCTGGGCCTTCCACGAAGGCGTGACGGTGGACATCCGCCGCAATCCCGATCAGGAACGCGATGCGATCCGCAAGGAGATCGAGCGGCTGGGTGGCAAGGTGCGGCCGGAATACCAGGAACGTCCGGCCGATCCGGCCGACGACGCGTCCAAGGCCTAAGCGGGGAAGAGCGGAACGCAGATGCTGGTCGCCGTCGGGATCACCCTCTTTTACATCATTCTGGTCTGGTTCGTCTTCTTCAAGGCGAAGTGGCTGAAGTTCAACATCGTCTGGGGCGTGGTGTCGTTCTGGGTCGGGGCGCATCTGCTGCTGATCTTTCTGGTGGCACTGCGGTTCTTTCAGCCGTTCACGGTGGATGCGCATGTGGTGCGCTCGACGATCCAGATCGTGCCCAAGCTGACCCAGCCGACCATCCTGTCCGAGGTTCTGGTGACGCCGAACCAGCCGGTCAAGAAGGGCGATCCGCTGTACCGCTTCGACGACACGATCTTTCGACTCCAGGTTGAGTCGGCCAAGGCGCAGCTGGTGGCGGCCGAGCAGAACGTGAAGATCCTGGCGCAGGATCTGGCCGCCGCCACGGAATCGGTCGAGCGGGCCACGGCGCAGCTGGGATATGCGGTCAACCAGCGGACGCGGTACGAGCGGCTGGTGCCCGCCGGCGGCGCGCGGCAGGAAGAGCTGGAACGCTGGGTCGAGCAGGTGGCCGAGGATGAGGCTCTGGTGCGGCAGGCCGAGGCCAACCAGAAGAAGGCGGAGCTGGCGCTGGAATCCAATATCGACGGCGTAAACACCGGCGTCGCGCAGGCCCGCGCGCAGCTGGCCCAGGCCGAGTATTTCCTGAAGAACACCACGATCCTTGCGCCCGAGGACGGCATGATCGTGTCGCAGCAGGCGCGTCCGGGGCTGGTCGTCGGCGACGTGCGGCTGGGCGCGATCGCCAGTTTCGTGACCCGCGAGAACCCGTATATCCTGGCCACCTACCGGCAGCAGAACCTCAAATTCGTCGAACCCGGCCAGCCGGTCGAGGTTGCGCTGGATCTCTATCCCGGCGAGATCCTGACCGGCGAGGTCGAGGCGATCTGGTGGGCCACGGCGCAGGGGCAGTATCTGCCGTCGGGGCGGTTGCCGAAATTCCTGGTGCCGAAGCTGCCGGGGCGGATCGCGGTGCAGATCAAGGTGGACATTCCCGACGGGCACGAGTTTCCCGCCGGCGGCCATGCGGCGGTGGCGATCTATACCGGGCAGGGCAAGAGTTTCGAGTTCCTTCGCCGGATCAACATCCGGCTGTACAGTTTCGCCAACTTCATCCGGCCGCTGGATATCTGATGGGACAGGCAACGATGGAATTGCAATGCTGAGGCGCAGGGTCACGGGGCCGCAGTGGCGGCGAATGGCCGGGGGGCTTTGCCTGGCCGGTCTGGTTGCGGCCTGTACGCCGGTGGGGCCGGATTTCGTGCGGCCGAACTCGCCGGTCATGCAGCAGTGGATCGAGGCCAACAGCCCCGCCGCCAGCCAGCAGAGCGGGCTGACCGCGCGCAGCGCGCCGGTGGTCAAATGGTGGGAGACCTTCAACGACCCGACGCTGAACCGGCTGGTGGCCGAAGCCTATGCCCAGAACCTGACGCTCCAGATCGCCGGGGCGCGGGTGCTGCAGGCCCGGGCGCAACTCGGCATCGCCTATGGCGAGCTGTATCCGCAGTCGCAGATCGTGGGCGCTTCGGCCACCCAGCGGCGGCTGAGCGAAAACCTCGGCCCGATCCAGGACATCGCGCGCATCATCCCGCTGGACACGGAATTCGCGACCTCGGAGGTCGGGTTCGACGCCCAGTGGGAGCTGGATGTCTGGGGCGCGCAGCGGCGCGGCACGCAATCGGCCCGGGCCAACCTGGCCGCGCAGGTCGCCAATTACGACGACGCGCTGGTGACGTTGACCGGCGACGTGGCGGCGATCTATGTCAACATCCGCGCCTTGCAGGAGGCGCTGGGCATTGCCCGCGAGAACATCGAGATCCAGCAGAAATCGGCGGATCTGGCCAAGCTGCGCTTTGACAACGGCGTGACCACGGAGCTGGACGTGCAGGAATCGGTGGCGCTGCTGAACAACACCAAGGCGCTGGTGCCGGGGCTGGAGAGCGATCTGCAGCAGGCCAAGAACGCGCTGGCCGTCCTGCTGGGCACCACGCCGTCGCGGATGACCGGGCTTTTGGGCAATTCCGGCCGCATTCCTTCGGCGCGGGCCAATGTGGCGGTCGGCGTGCCGGCCGAGCTGCTGCGCCGCCGCCCGGATATCCGCGCCGCCGAACTGGAGGCCGCGGCGCAATCGGCGCAGATCGGCATCGCGATGTCGGATCTGTATCCGCAATTCGTCCTGACCGGCTCGATCGGGTTGCAGGCCTCGTCCGGCAACACCCTGTTCAGTTCGGCCAGCAGCACCAACCTGGCCAGCGCGGGCGTGGTCTGGAACGTGCTGAATTACGGGCGCATCAAGAACAACGTTCGGGCGCAGGACGCGGCGTTTCAGGCGCTGGTCGCGAATTACCAGAACACGGTCCTGGTGGCCTATTCCGAGGTGGAAAACGCCATGGTCGCCTATAGCGAGGCGCGCAAGCAGGTGGCGTTCTATCAGCGCAGCGTCGAGGCCGCGCGGCGCGCCGCCGACATTGCGGTGGCGCAGTATGGCGACGGGGTCGCGGATTATTCGCGGGTGCTGAACACCCAGACCGCGCTGTTGCGCTCGGAGGCCGATCTGATCGACGCGCGCGCGCAGGTTTCGGAGAACCTGGTGGCGATCTACAAGGGGCTGGGCGGCGGCTGGCAGATCCGGCAGGGGCGCGAATTCCTGCCCGACACGGTGCTGGCGGAAATGGCCTATCGCACCGACTGGGGCGATCTGTTGCAGAAGACGCCGACGGGCATGAGTTTTCAGTGAGGCGAAGGCGGGCCGGGGCCGATTCCTCCTGTTCCCGGTGGGCGGCGGCGTGGCGCTGGGCGCGGTGACGCCGTTGATCCGCCGGGCGTCGGGCCGAGGCGGGGTCAGCCGCCGTCGCGGTAGTTGGGAAAGGCGGGGACCGCAGGCCGCCACTCCTGCGCGCGGCCCTTCCGGCGGCCGAGTTCGAAGGCGGCGGTCATGAAGCTCTGGTCGAAGGGTTTGCGGGTGGCCTTGGGGATGTAGCGGTCGATATAGGTCAGGCGGAAGGTCAGACCGCCGTCGCGCGCCAGCGTGGCGATCCGGTCCAGTTCCAGCGTCTTGTTGGCCTTGTCCTTGGCTGCCAGGCTCTTCTGCGCGACGCGGACCGACCGGTCCTCGACCTGGCCGAAGCGGGGCGCGATTTCGCCGTTGACGATGCCGTGGATGCGGGGGCGCGCGCCGGCGGGGAAACCGGACCAGTCCGGGTCTGCGAGAAAGCTGTCGGGAAAGAAATGGATGCCGCGGATCACGCCGCCATCCACATGCAGTTCCTGAAATCGGGTGCCGCCGGCGGACACGTCGATCAGGACCGGGGGAAAGACGCCGGGAATGCTGGCCGAGGCTTCGAGCACGTCGCCCAGAAGGGCGCGGGCGTCCGGTCGGCCCGAGGCGGCGATGGCGCCGGCATCCCAGACCACGCTGCGCCCGGAATCCAGATTGGTGGTGACGATCAACAGCCGCGCGCCCTGCCGGTGGCGCCGGGCGATGCGCTGCATCATCCGGTCGTCGAGGAATTCGTCGATCAGCCCGCGCAGTTCCTTGTTGGTGTAGAAACTGGTGCGGAAGACCCCCTGCAGCAGGGATCGCGACTTGTCGAGCCGGGTGGCGAGGCCGCCGGTGAAGATCCTTTGCAGATCGGCATCGGCCTCGGCGCCGACGAAGGCGAAGGGGGCGATCAGCGACCCGGCGCTGACGCCGGTCACGAGGTCGAAATCGGGGCGCGTGCCGGATTCGGTCCAGCCGACCAGGACGCCCGCGCCAAAGGCGCCGTCTTCGCCGCCGCCGGACAGGGCGAGGTATTCCGGGCGTCCGCCGCTGCCGCGCGGCAGATAGGCGCTGCGGTAGCGGGCCAGTTCGGCGGCGGGCGCGTCGGCGAAGAACCGGATCTCCGGGTATCCGTCGATCCGGGCGTCAAGCTGCTGGGCGAGGGTATAGGGCGTACGCTCGGGCGGGGCGCAGGCGGCCAGCAGCGCCAGCCCCAGGGCCGCGATGACGCGCTTGGGGAGTGTGCGGTGTATCCGGCGTTCCGGCATCTGCCCCTCCGTGCAGGTTTGGCGCCATATTCGCCGCGATGCCGGTCTTGCCGCAACGGTCGGGCGTTCGTTTGCCGGCCGGGTGTGGCCTGGCGTCCCGCGGGTGCGCCGGTCAGGAAACGTGCATGACGAAGGCGACCACCAGACCGGTCAACGCGACCACCAGAAGCAGCAACAGGGCGTCGGCCACCTGCGTGTCGTCCTCGGCCTCGTCCTCGGCGCTGATCTTGCGCTTGATGTGGCGCATCCGCAGATAGGCCAGAACCAGAACGATGCCCCCGGACGCCAGCATGACAACCTCGGACCAGGCCGCCGCCTTGCCGGTTCCCATGCGCGCGGCGATCAGGCCGAAACCGACGATGCTGATGGCGGTGCGGACCCAGGCCAGAAACGTGCGTTCATTGGCGGCGTGATCGCGGAATCGGTCGATCATGGCGGCCCTCCTACCTGGTCAGCCCGCGCAGCCCGCCCGAGATCAGGATGTTGATCTCGTAGAGCACCCGCGCCGCCGCCAGCCCGCCCGGGCTGGCGAGGTAGTTCGGCGTCCATTCCGGGTCGAATTTCTGCTTGAAGGTGCGCAGCCCCTCGAAGTGATAGAAATGTTCGCCATGCTCGTAGACCAGCCCGCCGATGCGGTTCCAGAGCGAGGCCAGCTGCCGGTTCTCGATCCCCGAAAACGGCGCGGCCCCGAGCGAGAACCAGTGGAATCCCTGCTGCGACCCCCAGAGCATCATCTCGGCGAACAGCGCATCCATGACAAAGCTCGGCGCGTCCGGCTCGTAGCGCATCAGATCGAGCGAGAGTTCGCTTTTGCCGCCGCCCTGAAACAGGTTGGCGAAGGCGACGATCTTGCCGCCTTCGCTCTCGCGCAGGATCGCGTGGTCGAAATAGGACAGATAGGCTTCGTCGAACGCGCCCAGGGCGAATCCCTTTTCCTGTCCCTGCTTGCGCGCGAGCCAGCGGTCCGAGATGCCGCGCAGCTCGGGCAGGATCGCCGGAACCTCGGCGCGGGGCACAACCTCGAACACATAGCCTTCGCGCTCGGCCCGGTTGCGGGCCTGGCGGAAGCGTTTCTTGGACGAGCCGTCGAGCGAGAACCCGGTCAGGTCCACCCGCGCCACCTCGCCGATCTTGAGGATCGACAGGCCGAGGTCCAGAAAGGTCGGCAGGTAGCGGGGCGAGACGCTGTAGAAGGCGCATTTCTTGCCTTCGAGATCGGCCTTTTCCCGAAGTTGCCAGATCAGCTGCCGCCCGGCCTCTTCGTCGCCCACCGGTTCGCCCTTGGAGATCAGCGACGCGCCGGTATCGGCATAGGCGAGAAACGCGGTTTCGTCCGGCGCGATCAGGAACAGCTTGTCGCCGGAGAGCGAGATCTGCGCCTCGGTATCCGGGCTTTCCAGGGCCAGCCGCTGCACCGCTTGGGGGATCTCGGCGGGCGGTTCGGCGCGGACCGGCCGGCTGAGGAAGGAATCGAAGGCCACCGCCGCCAGGATCACCGCCACGACGAGGCACGAGCGCAGGAACCGCGGCGCATCGCCCTGCCACGAGAAATCCCACCACAATGCGTTGCGGTACTCGACATGCGAATAGGCGTAGAGCCCGATCCAGAAGATCACCGCCAGCAGCGCCAGAATCCCGATCAGCCATGGCCCGTTCAGACGGAAGATCGAAGCGCCGGTGACACGGTAGAAGGCGCCGCGAAAGAGGCCCAGCAGGACGATGCTGAAGAGCATCCAGAACGCCTCTTCGAAATCCAGCCCCTTGTTGAGGGAGAGGACGAAGCCCAGCACCAGCAGGACCATCGCCACGACCCAGGCGCGATAGAGTTTGCGGTAGAGCCCGCGGGACACGAGGATCAGCAGCAGTCCGACGACGCTGCCCAATAGGTGCGACGCCTGGACGAAGGACAGCGGCAGCAGGTCGCGCAGCAGCCCGAGCCGGCCGGCCTCGGCGGGCAGGGTGCCGGAGATCATGAGGACGACGCCGGCCAGCATCGCCACCGCCGCGGCGGCCATGGGAATGATCGGGCGGGTGATCCGGTAGGCCCAGGTGATCACGCCCCGCACCGCCTCGCGCTGGGCGATGGCGCCGGCGATGGCGATGGTGGTGCAGGCCACCAGGAACGGCGTGAAGGTGTAGATCAACCGGTAGAGCAGAAGCGCCGCGATCACGTCCGGCCGGCCCGCCGCGCCCAGCCCGGCGATGATGGACGCCTCGAACACGCCGATGCCCCCCGGCGCGTGGCTGAGAATGCCCAGGGCGATGGCGGCGATGAAGACGGTGAAGAAATAGGGGAAGCTGGCGACCAGATCGTCGGGCATCAGCACCTTGAGCGTCATGGCCGCGCCCAGCAGGTCGCCCACCGCGGCCAGCGTCAGCAGCGCCGCCAGCCGGAAGCCGGGCAGGTCGAATCCGAAGCCCAGCAGGTCGAACCGCCGGGCGCCGCCGGTCAGCCAGGCAAACAGCAGCGCAAGGGCCATCAGGCAGCCGATTCCGAGCACCGTCTCGACCGCGTTGGTCAGCGGCAGGACGGTCGAAAGCCCCTTGGGATGCAGCGTCAGCAGGATGCCCAGAACCAGCAGGAGCCCCATCCAGAACGCCACCCAGGAGGTCGCGATGACTCCGGCGACGCGGCTGAGATCCAGCCCGAGCGAGGAATAGATGCGATACCGCACGGCGGTGCCGGTGACATAGGAGAAGCCGAGGAAATTCGAGATCGCATAACCGCTCGCGCCGGCGATCCCGGCCACGCGGGCCGGAACCTGCCCCTCGGCCACGCTGCGCACCGCGAGAATGTCGTAGAACGACAGGGACAGAAAGCTGAAGGCCGTCCAGCCGAGCGCCATCGCCAGCGTGCTCCATCGGCTTGCCGCCAGGTCCGCCCGCACATCCGCCCATTTCACATGCGCCGACAGATCGCGCAGCACGAAAAAGGCGATCGCCACGATCACCAGCGGCAACGCCAGCTTGATCAGCGGATTGGCCAGCAGGCGCGAGAGCCGCGCGGACAGGTCGATCGCCCGGGCGTCCTGGGTCTGTTCGGTGCTGCTCACGGTCTAGCCCCGGCCCGGCCCGGCCGGGAATCCGGACCCTGTGCGGTCCGGCACCGGACAGTTCGGTTCGCCGGCCCTTGCCCGGTCTTCGCCCTTGCGTCGCGCACCGCGCCGCCCTCCCTCTGATCGCCCGTCATTTCAACCGCCAGCCTGCGGTTGCGCAGCCATCCTTGCACAGTTGCCACGGGCTGCCTAGGCCGGCCGCGCCGCCGGAACCCGAACCGGTCGAGGGGGGGAGAGTCCCGGTTGGGCGATGCGAGTCGGGCGGAGAATCCGGGCCGCGGGACGGTCAAAACGACTCGGCTGGGGTGCCGTGGCCTTTGCGGCCTTGTGTCTGGAAAGCAAAGGCAATCAACATATGGTGGCCTGCGCGGCGCGTTGCCCCGCAGGCGGCGCCGGCCCCGGGCCGAACCGTCCGGGATGACGCCGGTCCGGCCCAAGGGGATGGTTTCAAGCCATTGAAAAAACACAAAAAACGTAGCCGCGTCAAAAATCTTTCGTTTTTTGACATTTTCTTGTTGCGGAGCATTTCCGTTCTGATTAGAACGCCCTTCACCGACGCGATGGAAGTTGGGTTGGGAGTGGCTTTTATGGCTGCGGGACGCGCTGGAGAGACGGCGGGCATCTTGAGTTTGGGTTGGGCGGGTGCGCTGAGGAT